>NZ_JBHIOG010000060.1:0-1640 GCF_042195435.1 Bartonella sp. CL162QHHD | reverse complement strand
TCCTACACGTTTCAAACTGAATAGAGCCTGAACAATTTTGGACTTTATTGTGACAAAAAAATAAAAATTCATTTAGTTAAAACATTGCCGGTACAGTAAAATAAAATCATGACAAAATTTTGATTTCAATTAATGTAATATTCTTAAGGTTAATTAAGCAGCTTGTATTGAGAGCAGCAGATTTTTTACTATTGGTTATAAATTCTTTATTGATGAGTACTTTTTTATTAATTGATACAATATGAATTAAACAATAGGTGTATGAATAAAAGTTATCGTTTTTTATTATAGGCTTATGGTGCTAAGATAAAATCTTATTTGTGTGATAGAATACAGTCCTGTTTGACTACTCTCTTGTGAGGTTAAATATTGAGTTCGATATCAGATTATAACTGTATAAGATAATATATTGCGGGAACTTTTTTTGATATATGGGAAACATTCTCTTTAATTTTTTTGTGCTCATTTAGGTTTTAGAAGTGTTTTTGGCATGTTTTGATAGTTTTAGGGATTTTTTTATAACGTGGTTTAACAAGAAAAATTGCTAAAGGGGGACATCAATAATAGCGCGTAAGCCCCCTAGAGGGCTATCATCCAATTGAATATTGCCTCCATGGCTACGTGCTATATCTTGAGCAATAGAAAGGCCGAGTCCTGCTCTACTCGCATCTTGATTTTGTGTTTTATCAAGTTTAAAGAATGGCTTAAAGACTTCTGTGCGCATATTTTTATGAATCCCATGTCCATCATCATCAATAGTTATGATGAAAGATTCTTGTTGGGATATGGCTGTTAGTTTGACAATATTAGCGTGACAAAATGCTTTTGATACAAGATTGCTGATGAGACGCGTGAAGGCATGTGGGCGTACTTGTATTTGTGTAGGGCTTTCAATGGTGTAGGAAAATTGACGTTTGTGAAGATGCGCATCGGTAGAGAATTTTTGCATAAGAGCATTTAAATCAAAAGTTTTAATACACTCACTTCCTTCACTACGGGCAAAAGCAAGGTCATTTTCTAACATATCTTGCATGTCGCTCACATCTTGCTCAAGCGGCTTAATATCAAAGTCAGTATTTGCTAACGCTAGTTGAAGTTTAAAACGGGTGAGAATGGTTCTTAAATCATGGCTTACACCCGAAAGCATTATGGTGCGTTGTTCGATATAGTTAGAAGATGGTGAGTGTGTGTATTTTGCTAGACATGAGTTTAGGGTTTTGCATACACTAGGGCATTCCCTTGGTCATGTTATTTATTTCAATGAAAAAGAGCGCTTAGCCCTCTTGGGTGATGTTCTCTTTTGTGGTTCTATTGGACGTACGGACTTCCCCTTCTGTTCCTATGAAAAATTGATACAATCTCTTCGAGAAAAAGTTTTACCCTTAGGCGATGATGTTTGTTTTATTTGTGGGCATGGTCCTAAAAGTAGCATAGGCTATGAGCGCCAAAATAATCCTTTTCTTCAAGATTTTAATATATGAGCAAACAAAAAAACGCTTTGAAGCGTTTTTTTGTGCCATTTAAGACTTTTTAGTAGGGCGGAACAGAAGTTAATTTATTGGGGCATAACAAACGTGTTCCAAACCATTACGGTCTCGGAAAGTTCCTGTTTTAGGGTTGAAAGAACGGTATTTTTTCTT
>NZ_JBHIOG010000059.1:0-58246 GCF_042195435.1 Bartonella sp. CL162QHHD | reverse complement strand
CTTTGAAGCAGGTTATCGACTTCAGACGTCAAAGAACAGTTGGTTGCAGCCTTATGGACAATTTACATGGTTGCAAGTTGAAGGTAAAGAAATCAAGTTACCGAATGACATGACAGGTGACATGCGTCCATTCACTTCATTACGCAGTGAGGTTGGTTTATCTTTAGGATATGAATTTGGTTTTCATATGGATTCCTCATCGCTTGCGTATATTACAGCAGCATGGTTGCGTGAGAATAAAGATGACAATCAAACGTTAATTAATCAACGGCATTCANCCTTTGAAGCAGGTTATCGACTTCAGACGTCAAAGAACAGTTGGTTGCAGCCTTATGGACAATTTACATGGTTGCAAGTTGAGGGTAAAGAAATCAAGTTATCGAATGACATGACAGGTGACATGCGTCCATTCACTTCATTACGCAGTGAGGTTGGCTTATCTTTAGGATATGAATTTGGTTCTCACATGGATTCCTCATCGCTTGCGTATATTACAGCAGCATGGTTACGTGAGAATAAAGATGACAATCAAACGTTAATTAATCAACGGCATTCCTTTACCACGGACTTATCAGGGAATGCAGGTAAATTAGGAATAGGTTTAAGCAGTTTAGTGAGTGAGAAGTTAAAGTTATATGGTGAGGCCCATTATATTAAAGGGCGTAAAACAAAACAGTCCCTTCAGGGAATTATAGGTGTACGCTATAGTTTCTAAGTATATGGTTATTTTTAATTGATCTCAATGTGTGTAGAAGGATTTTCAAACCAAGTGTCTAGGTTCGTCCTCTTTAAAGAAGAAGGCTTTCAAAAAGATATATTTTTTGCATGTGAGTTTTTTCTTATGACTTTTTATTGCTTAAATGATAATTTTGATGGGAAGCATTTAAGATTATGAAAGAAGGTTCAATATTTATTGAGAGTCGGTAGCGCATCTTTATGATGGGATGAGCGATTGCAGGTATTTTTATTAAAGTTTTCTTTATAATTCATTCTATATTTTGAGAATTTGTGTAGATTTTTGCAGAGTCACTTGGCAAAGGGCTCCTTGCTCGCTATAGAAACAGTCAGAGAATGTTATAAATGAAATAAAGGTGAGTAAATGGCTTTAGAGCGTACTTTTTCGATGATTAAACCAGATGCAACCCGTCGTAATTTGACTGGCGCAATTACTAAAATGCTTGAGGATGCGGAGCTACGTGTTATTGCGTCTAAACGTGTTTGGATGAGCAAACGTGAGGCTGAAAAATTTTATGCTATTCATAAAGAACGCCCTTTTTTTAGTGAATTGGTTGAATTCATGTCTTCTGGTCCAACCGTTGTACAAGTTTTGGAAGGCGAAAATGCAATAGCTAAAAACCGTGAAGTAATGGGGGCTACGAATCCTAGTGATGCAGAAGAAGGGACAATTCGTAAGGTTCATGCTTTATCGATTGGCGAAAATTCTGTCCATGGATCCGATAGTGCTGAAACGGCAAAAACAGAAATCGCCTTTTGGTTTTCTGAGATAGAAATTGTTGGTTAATAAAGCGTTTATAAGAAGCAAAAATCCGAAACACTATATTTCGGTTTTTTGCTTATAAGATTATAGACTTTTTTGAAAGCATATGGAGCATTAATTGTTTTTTAGCTTTTAATATTACAGCTGCTTTTACGAAAATATAAAGCCTATTTACTCTTTTTTGAAGAGCTTTTATCTATATACCACCCTTACTTGTAATGTGCAAAAAAGTGCTTGATTGATTTATCATTAATAAAAATAAATCAATCTTATGCTATTCTTATCTCTTATTTAAGTACAAAAAGATAAATTATCATTATAAATCTCCATACTCTTCATAGGATAACGTGTTTTAAACCTGCACGAAAATAATCCCACCCTGTCCACAATGTAAGGAGGGCAGAAATCCACAGCATAGTAATGCCAAACTCTACTGTGTAAGGGAAAATTTTATTACCGGCTGGTCCAGCTAAAAGAAATACAATAGCGATCATCTGTACAAAAGTTTTCCATTTTGCAAGACGAGAGACAGGAACACTAACTTTTAACTCAGCCAAATATTCACGTAATCCTGATACAAGAATTTCTCTGCAAAGAATGATAATAGCTGCCCATAGTGTCCACCCAGCGATGGTACTGTCTGCGGCAAGCAAGAGCAAACAAGCAGAGACGAGAAGTTTATCGGCAATTGGATCTAACATGCGACCAATATTGGATGTTTGTTCCCAAATACGAGCAAGGTAACCGTCAAGAAAGTCAGTAATGGATGCAACGATAAAAATGGAAACAGCAATCCAGCGAGTGATATCACTTGATTGTAGTCGCCCTTCTAAAAAAAAGCATGCAACAACCATTGGGACTGCAACAATTCGTGCATAAGTTAAAATATTTGGAAAAGAAAAAGTATGATTTTTCATGGAGCCATTTTTAATTCTTGTGAAAGAGAATATATTTCCTTAACGTAACAAGTCGAAGGTTATGAAACAAGCCTATTTTTCATGAAAATGGTTATGAATTTTTTGTGCAATTGTCATAGAAATTCCCGTAACTTTTTTTAAATCTTCAAATGAGGCACTAGCAACAGCTTTGGCACTTCCAAAATGATGAAGCAATGCACGCTTTCTTGTCGGACCGATATTTTCGATTTCATCAAGTGGGTTTTTGAATGTTGCTTTTTTTCGTTTTATCCTATGAGTTCCAATCGCAAAACGGTGTGCTTCATCACGCAGACGTTGCAAAAAATAGAGGATAGGATCACGTGGAGGAAGTGTAAAGGGGGGGATACCTTTTATAAAAAATCGTTCACGTCCCGCATGACGGTCAACACCTTTGGCGATTCCAACAACTGTGAAGAGATCATTTAATTGTAATTCAGCAAGTATTGCATGTACGCTGTTGATTTGTCCTTCACCACCATCGATTAAGATAAGGTCAGGCCAAATGGGAAAAAGATCATCATCTTTTATGTCATGACTTCTATTTGGCAGATCATACTCTTTGATAAGGCGTGAAAATCTTCGTTTAATCACTTCTTTCATCATGCCAAAATCATCGCCAGGCGTGATATCTGTTGAGCGAATGTTGAATTTTCGATATTGATTTTTAATAAATCCCATTTGACCAGCAACAATCATAGCCCCTACAGCATTTGTTCCCATGATATGAGAATTGTCATAGACTTCTATCCGGCGTGGAGGAACAGGTAGTTGGAATGTTTTAGCAAGACCTTGAAGCAATTTTGTATGGGTGGCTGTTTCAGAAAGCTTATGTTCAAGTGCTTCATGAGCATTGAGATAGGCACGATTAACAAGAGTTTTTCGTTCACCTTGTTTAGGTAAAGAGAGGGACACTTTGTGATTTGCTTTGAGACTAAATGCCTCTGTAAGAAGTGTCTTTTCTTCAATTTCTTCAGATAAAAGGATGCTTTTAGGAAGTGGTTTATCATCGTAAAATTGGGCAAGAAAACTCGCTAAAATTTCAGTGCGGGAAAAAGAGGGATCTGCTTTAGGAAAATAGGCACGGTTTCCCCAATTTTGCCCCATGCGAAAAAAGAACACTTGAATACAGGTCATTCCTTCTTTTTGCGCAATTGCAAATACATCCGCTTCTTTTATCGTTTGAGGATTAATACCTTGATGGCTTTGTATGTGAGAAAGGGCTGATAAGCGGTCACGATAGGAAGCTGCTTGTTCAAAATCGAGATTTTCAGCGGCTTTATGCATAGCTTGAACCATATCGCTTTTAATAGATTGATCTTTTCCCGAAAGGAACGCTTTTGCTCCTTTCACCAGTTCTTTATAATCACTGTCACTAATTTCATGAGTACAAGGTGCAGAACATCGCTTAATTTGATAAAGCAAGCAGGGGCGTGTACGGTTTTCAAAAACTGAATCAGTACAGGTTCGTAATAAAAAGACGCGTTGTAAAACATGAACTGTTTGTGTCACTGCACCAGCAGAAGCAAAAGGACCAAAATAGTGAGCTTTTCGTATTCGAGCACCACGATGTTTGTAAAGTGCAGGCACTCGATGATCATCTGTAATCATAATATAAGGAAAACTTTTATCATCACGTAGGAGTACATTAAAATGTGGATGCAATCTTTTGATGAGATTGGCTTCTAAAAGGAGTGCTTCTGTTTCTGTATGGGTGACGATAAATTCCATATGATATGTTGCACGAATCATGCGGGTAATACGATTATTGTGTCCTTGTTCACGTGTATAGTTTGAAACACGTTTTTTGAGATTACGGGCTTTTCCAACATAGAGAATATCACCATTTTCACCAATCATCCGGTAAACCCCTGGCTTATGCGGAAGGTGTCTAACAAACTCTTGTATGAACTTGATACCTTGGAATTGATTTTTCTCATAGCTTTGATTAGCATTATGCCATGTAATATTAGAGAGAAAAGAAAGTTTTTCCCGTTCATTTTGCGGACAATTTGTATTATTTTTCAGGACCATTCCGTTTATTACAAATATGTTGTTTGTTTAATATATGAAATATTCTTTTTTATTAAATAATGATTATTTATGTTTTTATAATTTTTTTCTATAAATAATATCTTATAGCATAAGAGTATGATTTTAGAGAGCCGATCTTTCATAAAAAATATGAGAGTTGTTATTCTAAGACAGCTTTATGAATTTGCCTAATTTATCCATTAAAATGATTGAATAGGAAATTCATGATGATTAAGAGGATAGACTTTCTAAAAGGAAAAAAATTAATTCACGCTGATCGTTATTAGCTTACCATTATAATATGTTGGTTTTATCCAAAGAATCAAAGAACTTTATCATTTAATGCCTTTGTATTTTACAACATGATATTTGATTTAGAAAAAATATAGAGAAAAGTCTAACATAATAGATGTTCTTTTTGAAGCCACTTATGCGTTATTTGGGCATTTTCATCTTGTCCCAGACGGTTGATAAGAAAGGGGCTGAGTTTTTTCATTTCTTCTTCCAAAAGGTAGGGAGGGTTAATAATAATCATACCACTTCCATTCATTGTCGGTGGACTTGAACTTTTTCGGATACGCATTTCAAGCTGTAGAATCTTAGGAATTCCGGTTTGATAAAGCGCGTGAAGAAAACTTTCAATTTCTTTGTCATATTTAACAGGATACCATAAAGCGTAGATTCCTCCAGAAAAGCGACGATAGGCTTTCGTTAATCCATCAATAAGGCGGGAAAACTCTCCAGTTTTTTCAAAGGGAGGGTCAACAAGGATAAACCCACGTTTTTCTTTTGGTGGTACATGAGCATTTAAGGAAAGCCAACCATCTAAATGCAGAACTTTTGTCTGATAATCTCCTGCAAAGTTTTTTGCTAAAATATGATAATCTTCATTGTGCAATTCTATTGCGGTGAGGCGATCTTGTTTCCGTAATAATTGACGAATAAGAACAGGAGATCCAGGATAAAATACAATTTCTTTTTCCCCTTTATTGAGGGCATCAATGATATCACACCATGGACAAAGGAGTGTTCTTAAATCTTCTGGGATAGGAGTTGAAAAAAGTCGTTGGACACCTTCGCGCCACTCTCCTGTTTTATATGCTTCTAAAGAAGAAAGGTCATAAATACCGATTCCAGCATGCGTATCTATAACGCGAAAAGCTTTTTCTTTGCGTTTGAGATATTCTACAATGCGAGTGACAATAATGTGTTTAAAAACATCAGCAAAATTGCCAGCATGATAAATATGCCGATAATTCATGGAGTAAACTCTATCATATGTATAACTGTACCGGATTATTAGCCTAGAATAATAGAATTGATATCCATAAAAATATTCTTATAGAAATCAAACAATACCCTCACTCCCACATTATACACTACAGAAAAAATATTAATGTCATCGGAGCATTTATTCACAAGGCTATTTTTATATTATGAGATTAATCGTTAAAATTTTAAATTTTTTATATGAAAGATAGACAAGAAGAGATCAAACATTTCAATAGAGATATTTATGTTGTAAGAGATTTTTCTTTATGATCGCGGACTCTTCCAGGAAGACTATAAAAAACACTCAATTAACGAGAATATTAGTGAAGTTTGTTGAAAAATTGAAGGGTATCTTTCAAATTCATTCATAAATTTTCTTGTTTAAAGATTAAAGAATTTCAAATGCTTGATAAAAACATTGTTACATTTATAAGTTTTTTTAGCGAGCGTAAAATTATGGATAGAGCAATAAAGTGCTGGTGTTATAGTGATAGATTTTTGTAAAAGTGTGAATGAATCTCATTGCTTTAAGCGGAGCCAAAGCTTTACATTATACACGCTAAATAGCTAGGTTATTGTGTATGATGCTAAAATAAAACTTTTAAAAATTGATATGTGCTCTGCAAGCTATCTCAATCAAAATGAGGAATTTTAAACTAAAGTAAATAGGTTTATCTATCTCTAACACTGTATTATCGAGCGGCTTTATGAGGTAATCTTATAAAAAAGGCTAGGATAAGAAATTCTTTTTATATGGATTATGCTTCGATACCATGCCTTTGATTGAATGTAATTTTCTATTCCTGCCCATTCTGTTTTCAATACTGAGATAGGTTAAACACATGATATTATGAGAACGCATGCCCAGAATCCGGAGACGTGTAATAGTTAGAGCATACAGTGGCTTAGAGAGCTGGTTATATGGAGGTATTTTCTGAATAAAGGCGCAAGCTGGTACCTTTTTTATTTTTTAGCAGTATTGCCATACCTCTTGGCACTTGAGTTAGTTCATAAAGTGCATTTTTACTCTTTCCGCTAATAGTTTTTATTTACACGCCAGATATTTAACTGAACGCGATGATGGCTCATATTTCGTATTGTACATAGAATAATGAATGATAAAATTCCTACCCCAACGCAAAGAATAAATGTTGTGCGTAAGATGATAGTTTTTGAAGAGACTGATGATGTGTTAAGAAAGTTTTTTAGAGATTTTTCTTTCTGAATTTTTTAATTGAATACGTAAAGTATTTTACAACATGTTATGATCTTTATCAGTAAAGGATAATTTGACGGAAATGTTTGTAATGATACGTAAAACATTGTGTAAAAGGAGAGACATTAGTTATAGTATTTACAGGAAGATGAGTAACCTAGGAGATCAGATGAAGTTATTTTAGAAAAGTTTTTAAGTGTTTTGAATTTTGTATGAGGCGGTTTATCATTGTTGAATGGTTTGTGTTATAGTACGCTAAAAAGGGATGAGAGGATAAAAAGTTCTTTTGCAATAAAAGCGTGTAATTGTTTTTAAGTTAAGAAGAAAATATACAAGTAAGATATTATTTTGATACATTCTTCAGAGGAAGCATGAATAAATGAAATCAAATTTAAAAGCATAAGTTAGAGAGAGTAATGGGTAATATTTTTTCACCAACGCATTTAATTATAATTTTATTGATTATCTTTGTGCTTTTCGGTCGCGGTAAAATTTCTGAATTAATGGGCGATGTTGCTAAGGGAATTAAAGCCTTCAAAAAAAATATGAAGGAAGAAGATGACAGCATTGAGGATAAAGTTGAAATGGCTCCTACTTCCCAAATAATTGATGTAGAATCTCAACAATCTCAGCCGTTATCGGTAAAACATGCAACAGCGCGCAGAAAGGTTTCTTCTGCTTCTAAAAAACGCAAAACATCTGTTGCTAAAAAACAGTAACAAAAACGCAATCATCATTGTGCATTATTTTTTGATGAGAAAGTCGAATTAAGAGATGTTTGGGATTGATGGACCAGAGTTTATCGTAATCTTACTTGTTCTCATCATTGTCGTTGGACCGAAAGATTTACCTAAAATATTAAAAACAGTAGCAAAGGTAAGAGCTCGTATGTGTTCAACAGCAAATGAATTGCGTCATCAGTTTGATGATGCAATAAGACAAATCGAGCTCGATGCTTTGCAAAAAACATGTTCGAATATTAGCGATTCAAGTAAGAAGTTGACAGAGACTTTTGATCCCATTCAAAATACATTAGAAGATATCCACGATAATTTGGATGTTAAGGCAACACACCATAAATCAAAAAAAGATAAAGAAATTTTGGAATGCGATCAAAACGTAACCAATAAAGATACGACAGTATCTATTGCTTCTAAAGATAAAGAAGATATGTCATGAATGTTAAGAAAGATGAAGTTGATGCCCATATGGCACCACTTTTAGAACATTTAATTGAACTTCGTCAGCGAATTATTGCTGCCTTGGTTGCATTTATGATCGCTTTTATGATGTGTTTTCTTGTTAAAGATTATATCTTAAATTTTTTACTATGGCCATATCAGTGGGCAATGAAAATAGCAGGGGGTAATCCTGAGGGTATTCGTTTGCAATCAACGCAAGTATGGGAAACTTTTTTAACGAAGATGAAGCTTTCTGCTTTTGGGGGAATTATTTTATCTTTTCCCTATACGGCTTTTCAGTTTTATAGTTTTATTGCACCAGGGCTTTATAAAAATGAGCGGATGGCTTTTTTACCATTTCTCATTGGGGGGCCTATTTTATTTTGTATTGGGGGAGCGTTTGTTTATGGTCTATTAGCGCCAATAATACTATGGTTTAGCCTTTCTCAACAATTTCTTCCAGATGTTCATTTAAAAATAGAGTTTATAGTGCGTATTTCTGATTATTTGGGCTTTATGACATCATTTATCCTAATTTTTGGTTTGATTTTTCAATTACCTCTTGTCATCAGTCTTTTAACAAAAATTGGATTTTTAACGTCTTATGATTTGGCGTCTAAACGAAAATGGGCTATTTTGCTCTCTTTTATTATTGCGGCAATCATAACGCCGTCGGATTTTTTTACGATGTTTGCAGTGGCTTTACCAACGATAGCACTTTACGAGATTTCAATTTTAATTGCTTACAGTATAGAAAAGAGAAGAAAATCCGCTTAAGAAAAGTGTATAATCTTATGCGATAAGGAATGAATAAAACAATATAAATGAGGAATTTTTATGCTTGATATTAAGTGGATTCGTGACAATCCTGAGAAATTAGATAAAGCACTCGTAAGTAGAGGTCTTGAGCCACAAGCTGAAAGGTTAATACAACTTGATCTTGCACGTCGGTCGCATATTGCTAAGGTGCAATTGGCGCAGGAACGTCGCAATGCTGTTTCAAAGGAAATAGGACAGGCTTTAGCGGTATCGGATCAGCAAATGTCTGAACGTCTTAGAGCTGAAGTTGAAGAGATTAAAGCTTTTCTTTCCTCTGCAACAGTGGAAGAAAAACAGCTGACGGAGAGTCTTGAGAAAATTCTTTCAGCACTTCCAAATATTCCATTAGATGATGTTCCAGAAGGTAAAGATGAAAGTGATAATGTCGTCATTCGACATTTTGGTACACCTCCAACATTTAATTTTACACCAAAGGAACATTTTGATCTTGGTCAAGATCTCAAGCAGATGAATTTTGAACGAGCTAGTCGTTTGTCTGGAACACGTTTTACAGTACTTTCAGGGGCATTAGCACGGCTAGAACGAGCATTAGGCCAGTTTATGCTTGATGTGCATGTCAATGAGAATGGTTACACAGAAGTCTCAATACCTCTTCTTGTTCGTGATGAAATTGTTTACGGAGCAGCACAATTACCGAAATTTGCTGAAGACCTTTTTCGTACAACAGATGGTCGATGGCTTATTTCCACAGCAGAAGTGCCATTAACCAATTTGGTCAACGATGAAATTCTTGAAATATCAGATTTACCACTGCGATTTTCTTCTTTATCTCCCTGTTTTCGTTCAGAGGCGGGAGCAGCCGGTCGTGATACGCGCGGTATGTTGCGTCAGCATCAATTTTGGAAAGTTGAAATGGTCTCGATTACCAGTGAAGAGCAGTCTTTAATTGAATTAGAACGTATGACGGAATGTGCAGAAGATATATTAAAGCGGCTTGGTTTGCCTTTTCGCACAGTGGTTCTTTCTACGGGTGATATGGGGTTTGCAGCGCGTAAAACCTATGACATCGAGGTTTGGCTTCCTGGTCAAGAATGTTATCGTGAAATTTCTAGCTGTTCAGTTTGTGGAGATTTTCAAGGTCGCCGTATGAATGCGCGCTATCGTAAAGAAGGCGATAAAAAATTGCATTTTGTTCATAGCCTTAATGGTTCTGGTACGGCTGTTGGACGTTGTCTTATTGCCGTACTTGAAAATTATCAACAGGCTGATGGATCAATTATTATTCCAGATGTTTTACAACCTTATATGGGAGGCATGCGCTGTATTACTGCTTAATTTTACGAAAGGAGAGACAATATGCGTTTATTGCCAAGAGGTGATGATACACAGACGCAAGTTTTTGCCATTTTAAAAGAAGCAGTTTGTCAGTATGATAAAAGTGTACCTCCATTGGAGATTGAATGATACTATGGGGCAAAAGGGTATTTTACAATTTCGTGAGGAGTTAGCCGCTCTTGTACTGAAAATGCGTAGCAAAGGCATTGATGACGTGCGATTTTTTTCGGCATTAGAGAAAATTCCGCGTCAACAGTTTGTTGCTGCTCCTTGGTTCAATAGTGCTTATGATAATAAAGTTATTCCCCTTGAGTGTGGTGAATATATGGAACGTTTGGAAGAACAACTCTTAATTCTTTCGGCATTATCGTTGAAAAAAAGGCATCGTGTCTTAGAAATTGGTACAGGATCTGGTTTTTGTACTGCTCTTATGGCATGTCTGAGTGACCGCGTGACAACGATTGATCGTTATAAAACGCTTGTTGATTTAGCACGCCAAAAATTTCAAACTTTAGGAATTGAAAATATTGTTATAAGGCAGATTGATGGAAGTCATAGTGTGACAGGCTTAGGATCATTTGATCGCATTCTTATTTGGCCATCACGTTTTGATGAACCAAAGGAATTTTTAGAACTTTTAGCTGAAAATGGAATTCTCATTCAGGCGATAGGACCTGACGAAGGGGTACAAACGGTGACGCGCTATACAAAAATTGGTAGTCGATTTGAGTGTTTAGAACTATTCCAAGTGCGTTACCAACCTTTTATTAAAGGCATTGCGGAGATACTTTAATTTTTAAAAGCTAAGAAGTTTCTGCAAATTGTCTACGTTAAATTCATTTTGATCTTATATAAAGATATTTATGAATAAAACATCTCATTTTAACTCTTCGGTAATTTAAAAAAGCTTTAATGGAGTGAGTTGATTATTGATGAGTGAGCAAAACGATGTATCTAAAAGCTTTGGATAATATTTTCCAGCATAATTTTCAGAGAATAACTTTTTTAGCGGTGGTAACTATTGTTGCTGGTTGTAGTTCTGGTACACAGCGTTTTTCCAATACGTTCTCTCATCGTACGGTATCATCTCAATCAAATATATCAAGCACTATGTATACAGACCCGCGAATGCTATCATACGGTAGTGGTATGATACAAAGCACTGAATTGCCACCTGTGGAATCAGGTGATGATTCGTGGGGAGATGACAATTCTCCCTATAATTTTCCACATCAAGATAGGATAACTTCTTCTGATGGTCGCGTTATGGGCTCCCCTCCACGTAATCTTGGAACACTTTCTCGTTCACAAATGGATAAATCTCCTATTTTTCGGCGGAATTCTTATATTGTCCAGAGTGGAGATACACTGCTCAGTATTGCACGACAAGTAGGGGTTAGTGTTGAGGCATTAAAATTAGCAAATGGTATAAACAGCAATTCCATTTATATCGGTCAGGTACTGGTTGTTCCAAGCAGGCGTACATTATCAGCTTCAAATGCACACAATAATAACGATTGGGCAGTGTCAACTACAGAATCTACATCCCAATCTCAAGTGATGTCCTCTATAAAAAACAAGAAGTCCTCTCCTATATATAAAGCTCCTGTAACAACGCCACCCTCTGCAAAGATGAACAAATCAAGTTCTGAGAAAAATTTTTCTAAACAGATGACGCAATTGAAACATGAGACTGGTTTGTCAAGTACTGTTACGAATACAGATAATATGACGACTCCGCAAGCCACAGGAATTTCTAAGATGCGTTGGCCAGTACGAGGGCGTTTATTAAGCCAGTTCGGTCAAAAAAAGGGAACAGTAATGAATCGAGGAATAGATATTGCAGTGCCTGAAGGGTCTTCGGTAAAGGCGGCAGAAAATGGTGTGGTTATTTACGCGGGAGATGGATTAAAAGAGCTTGGTAATGTTGTGATGATTCGACATGAAAATGATATTATCACTATTTATGGATGTAATAGTAAGCTTGTTGTTAACAAAGGACAAAGGATAAGGCGCGGTGATGAGATTGCTAAATCTGGTGTTTCAGGAAATGTTAAAACGCCACGTGTCTATTTTGAGATGCGTAAGAATTCATTACCTGTTGATCCCCTTAAATATTTAGAAAACTAATTTATTGATGACTTTTACATTTGAATAGTCTTACAGTTTATAGAAAATTCATGAAAAACAATTGATTTTCTTAAATCAATAACATAGCAGCAAAAAATCATTGGTTTCAGGAGAGTAGTTCGTGGGGGGCGTTAGATATTACCATCTTTGTATTTATGAAAGTGTAAGAAATAGTATCATACTATTTGTCAGCTTTGAGTGTTCCAATTGCTCTTGCATTTGAGAGAAGCATGAAAAAAAATATTTCACGCCTTTCTTAAAAAGTTTTTATCTACAGGCTCATTTCATATGTGTGACGTGCAAGAAAATCGTTTTGATTAATTCAGAAGGTTTGAAATAAGAGCGTTTTATTGTATTTAGATCTGTCGTTCGATATCAGAAACGATAAATTATCTATATAAATTAAAGTTTGTTCATTAGAAAAATTATCTTGTATAATTTATTGAGTTAGTGAAAAGATTTATATTGTAGGATATACAATAGGGGAAAGTGAATCTATTTTTTAAGATTTTTCTCATTGTATTTTGGTATTCTGCCTCTTAAGGATTTATTGTATTTTTGTAAAGCTGTGATTAGATTATGTAGTTATTGCTTTTTATGATAAATTCTTTAGGAATTTTTTCTGTATCGGAATTTCATTTTAATAGAGTGGGAAATACCTGAGGTTTAACTATAGGAGATAAAAATGTTTATTACGAACGCTTATGCTCAAGTTGCAGGCGATGTTTCCGGTGGAATTTCATTTGCTAACGCTGTCCCATTCATTTTAATTTTTGCAATTATGTATTTTTTTATCATTCGTCCACAGCGTGCCCAAATGAAAAAACGCCAAGAAATGCTTAATGCAGTACGTCGTGGTGATACAGTTATAACGGGTGGTGGTATTATCGGCAAGGTTACGAAGGTTCACGACGAGAGTGGTGAATTAGAGGTTGAAATTGGTGAGAGTATAAATATTCGTGTTATTCGCTCAACATTAGCTGATGTGCGCGTTAAAGGTGAGCCGATTGCAGAAAAAAAATCAAAACTTAATGCTAAAGCAAAAACACCACAAAAGTCTAAATCTAAAACGACAACAAAAGAAGATATGAGTATCTCTAAAGAGAAAAAAGCTATATCAAAGGAAAATGCATCTTAAGGTGTAATAGCAGTTTATTACATTTTTTAAGCATTTTTGTAAAAAGCTTGGCAAGATCAAGGCAATATCATTGGAAAAGGGGCTTTATAGTGGCTACAGAAAATGGAGTTTTGGTTTTCTTTAGATTATTAAAATAGTTGCTTTATTTATAGAATATTACGCAATTTTTTTCTGTTTTTTAAATAAGATCATTGTTTTTATAAAAAGAAATTTGTGAGTAAATAAGCTGAGGAAACTTTTTAAAAGATAGATTTATTGAAGCAGGTATAGCAATTTATCGCGATTTATTACCAAATTTTCCTATATTTGTTGTATGAGAAGATTAGGGTATTATATAAAAATTTTCACTTCAGTACTAGGTTATGGTTAACATATCAATGTTTATATCAGCCTTACTTTAATTTTTATGGTGAGAAGTAGCAAAGACAATTGGATTATTCAAAAATAAAAGGTGCTTATTCATGTTCGATGCAATTCAAATTCGTGAAGCACATTTTCCAAGTCGCGCACCTATTGATGCTTATGGAAATGGTGGGTTTCGTTTTGCTGATATGTCTCATAGAGGTTCTATTATTTGTGTACCATCAGGTATTTATGGCATTGACATGGCAGGGCCTATTCCCACTCAAGGGGATATATCTCGTATTTTAGAAGAAGCTTCTGAAATCGAAGTTTTATTAATAGGTACTGGAATTGAATTATTACGATTACCTGAAGAGTTACGGGTGCTTTTAGGGGAAAAACGTATTTCATCAGATACAATGAGTACGGGAGCGGCGGTGCGTACATTTAATGTTTTATTGGCTGAAGATCGCGCTGTTGCCGCGTTATTATTTGCGGTAGAATAGAGTATTGTTTAATAAAACAAATGCTCTCGTCTAGTATGAAAGACTTGTGCGATTATTTTTCTGCGCCGTAAAGTACCGTCGTTTAAGGCGGTGATATAAGGGTATAGAATATACATAACTTAACATATTAAAGTGTTTTTAAATACAAAAGTGTTTTTAAATACAGCGGCAAGTATTTAGGACAAAGCTTGCTCGTCGTTCCTAATGAATCACATGAGTGATCAACTCTTGGCACTTGAGACAGTTCATAAGAGGCATTTTTAATTCTTTCTTATACAGTTGTTACCTACAAGCCAGTTACGCTTGGGACGTGCAAGGGAATGGTTTTTATTAATTTAACATGGAATTGGTTTGAAATGAAAGCATATCTACGATATTTGGGATTCTAATTTAACATACAAAACAACAAATTATGATTATAAATCAATGTATTGATAGTAACAGAAACTCACCGAGAGCAATTGGACTTTTTACAAATTGGTGTTGGTAAGAACCTTTGTCTTTTAGGATGGGGAGGAGGTCAATGAGTTGATGAAGTTTTTGTGATTAGTGCATTTTTATAAAATAACATTGTCATCTATCCACTGAAAAAGTGTTTTTCGTTGTTTGTTGTTCAAGTTTTACTATGCATGTTACGATTGTTTTTTAGCTTTTTTACTGCAAATGAAAACTTGAAGTCCTATAAGATAAGTTTTATCAGAAAAATTATTTATTTAATTTTTTTCTTTCTAAAACGAAAAGTGACTAGAAAAGAAACTTTAATTCACAATACAGTTAAGAGACACATTTAAAAATCTTATTTTCTGAACTGTATTTGCTTATCCTTCATTTTTTAATATGAATAAAAAGAGGATATTAATTTAATTGCTAAAAAAGGGACGTTAATAGGTTCATAGAATGATAGGCTCTCTTCCTTATTGTCTTGATATTTTACGTACCATAGATCGTGATCGCTATATATCAGTTTTATTTGCACCTAAAAAAAAGCGCCAAGCATTGGCTGCTCTTTATGTATTTAATGCTGAAGTTTCTCGTATCCGCGAAAGTGTACATGATCCACTCATAGGAGAAATACGGTTACGTTGGTGGTATGATGCTATTGCTCATGGTGAAATGCAAACGAGTGGAAACAATCCGATTTTGAATGATTTATTAAAAGCAATGACTCTTTTTAATTTACCTAAGACAGCTTTTTTACGTTATTGTGATGCGCAAATTTTAGATCTTTATCACAATCCAATAGAAACACTTCATGATCTAGAGCATTATTGTGGTGAGACAGCAGGCATAATTTTACAGCTTTCTTGTCAGATATTAGATCCTGAAACTGCACAAGAGTTTACAGATATCTATGAACATGGAGGGATTTCTCAAGGATTAAGCGGTGTATTGCGTCTTTTATCATTCATGCAATCACGATATCAATATTATTTACCTACTGATATATTAAAGGCTGTAGGAGTGAATAGGGAAGATTTGGAATCTCATCGTCTCAGTGATCAACAAAAGGGTCGTATTGTTGAAGCTATGGTAGCATTATCACGCGATCATTATACCCAATTTTACGAGTATTCTTGTACTTTACCTAGAATTCTTAAGCCAGCTTTTCTTCCATTGGTCATTGTACCGGCTTCTCTTCAAAAAGCTATACAGCTGGGGGCAGCAATTTTTCAAGAGAGTGCAACTTTGCCATTGATATATCGTTATTGGTTGATAACAAGGGCAGCAATAAGCGGCAATTTTCCAAAGATACTGTAAAAGAATATTACTACGTTGGAATGCGTAACATGGAGACTGATTTTCTCATATGAAGATAAAAGGAGCCATTGTGATTCCAAACCATTTTTTTGTTATAAAAAATGTTGATGTTTTGGTTGTTATGAACGCAAAAGAATAAGAAATTTTATGATCTTGAAAATACAGTGTATTTCTTCATCAGTAATATGTTTTATACAGTGTATTGGATGGGTGAGATACAGAGAAAGAAAAACATGAGATAAATCTTAATACATTGGTTTGTTTGATGAAGAACTTTTAAGTACTCTGAATGTATTGATTGTAGCTCATTTGCAAATGAAATAAAATTTCTATTTTATGAGAGAAGTTATCTTAGCAGTCTATAAGTCTATAAAAAACTCTTATTTTTGAGAAATTATAACATCATAATTGATGACTGTTATGATTTATGAATATATTGATTTATAATGATAATTTGTTTTTTCTCATATTGAATGAGAGTCTTGAATAGAAAAAGATTTCTCCATTTTTATAATGAATTTTAAAAATAGTTTTTTTGTATATTATAAGTTTGGTGTGTAAATGAAATCATTTAAGGAAGAAGCAATATGCTCCTTATGAATGATATTAAGAGTAGTAATATGATGAGCTATAAATGAGTGACGATAGGGATGATATTTATAGCTTAATGGGCGACAACCTTTACAACCTTTGGATGAATAATATTTTTTAATGCGTTGCAAAAACGACTCTACATTCCATTGACTATTTTCTCGCAAATCCATACATGCACTGATTTGCGAGAGAATGAATCATTATACAAATGTTTGATCCTAAGATATGCAAACAAGAGATCTATCTTACCTCTTCAACTATAGACGAAGAGCTGACGGAAACTTTATCAAATAAGTTCTTTAAATTATGTAAAATCTTTTTATTGGAGAGCGTTAAAGATCTGATTATAATTTGTGCTATTAATTTCCAAAGGATGTTCTTTATTGGCAACTTGTAGCATTTCTAGCTTGAGATCTTCTCTTATCATCATATCTATATTGGTGCGGACTTCAGTTGAAAGAGTATGAGACGTGATATCTTTAGGCATGGTTACAGTCTTTATTTGATAAATGATACGGTTTGTTGCAACCGGACCTTTTATGATGCCATAATGACCTTTGGGAGCGGAAAATAATGCTTTAATGCCTTCAACGCCAAGGGTTTCAGATGAGTCCTGACGCCGGAGGGTTGGTGTTGTTTGTTTTGTAACACCAAGGGTATGAGCAAGAGCAACAAGACTTTTTCCTTCCGTGAGCTGTTTGAGAGCATTTTGGGCTTTTCCATCAAGAAGACGTTGGATTTCCTCATTTTTCCATTGAGAAAGAACATCTAGCTTAGCCTCTTCAAGTGTCTTATCACGGGCAGGAATAATTTTATCGACCTTGTACCAGAGATATCCACCATTTTGAAAAGAGAGAGGATCAAGATCGACTCCTTCGTTTGATTGATAGATGGCATTCAGTAAAATATCTTTTTGAGGTAAATCCGTGAGTATTGCACCTTCAAGCGTTTTTCCTGTTTTATCAATGGTAATTGTGCGCAAAGATAACTTGTATTGGTCAGCTAACTCTTTGAGAGAAGCACCCTCAAAACGAGCATTTTCAATGGCTGCATAATTGTTACGGATATCATCAGTAGCACGATTTTTGGCAAGTGTTTGGCGAATATTTTCTTCTACACTTTCAAAAGGAAGAGAGCTTGAGGGTTCAATATGCGTGACGCGAATGATAACAGGTCCTTGTAAGTCATTTATCACAGAACTGACTTGGCCTTGTTGAAGTTCAAAAATTTCAGATGTCAGATGATTAGGAAGTTCATTTTCTGCGAGAGGCCCTTTTTTTATTTCATTAAGAGTCTTTTTTTCAGCTTTTACCAGTTCATCAAAACTCAATCCATCAGCTATTTTTTTTGCTGCATTATCGGCTTCTTCGCGTGAGGGGAATCGCAGTTCTTCGAATGTACGCTTTTCAGGCGTTACAAAACGTGAAGCATTTTGTGTATAATAGGCTTTCGCCTCATCTGTTGAGATATCTTGAGGTTTTACAAAATCATTAAGTTCCATAGATAGCAAAGAGACAGTGCGGTATTCTGGAGCACGAAATTGACTTTGATGTGTTTCAAACCATTTTTGTAATGTTGCGTAATCAGGATCAGCAATTGTTTTCTTTTCTTTTAGATCAATAACAAGATAATCAGCAATACGCATTTCTTCTTGATAAAGAGCAAGTGCTTTATAAAAGAGATTTGGTGCCTTCATATTAGAAAGTAAAGCAGCAATAAGCTGATTACGCTTTTCTTGTTTGGTGTAATAATTAAGAAAAGCACTTTCACTAATACGTAAATGCTGAAGATAGTTATAAAACAAGTTTTTATCAAAAGTGCCATTTACCTGGAACATCTTATCAGAACCAATCGTATGAGCTATTGTATCTTTTGAAAGACTTATTTTCATTTTACGTGCTTGTTCATCAAGAAGTACATTTTGTTGTAATTGATTAAATACAAAAGCAGGAATTTGGTATTGCTGCATTTCATTTGCTGTAAACATTCGTCCAAGATGAGCTGCATATGCTAAACGTGCGCTTTGATCGGCGAGTGCAAGACGATAATCATCGATAGTTACTGTGGACTTTCCAGATGTAATAAGATCTCTTTCACTTTTTTTGTGTAACTGCGGTACCCCCCATAAAAGAATGAAGCATAAGAGTAAAATAGCAAGGAAAATTCTAAAAATCCAAGAATTTGTAGCATTTCTTATGATGTCAAGCATTGTTCAGGTCCATTTTTAATGTGAGTTATTATCAAAGCTGTAATGGAATTTGCAATAAAGAGATGAAAGATGCAAGCTTTAAAGACTTGCTTTCATTTTATAATTTGGTAACTACAGATAAACAATGTATTGTAAGAGCTCTTGAGGTGAAAATATGTCTCAAAATATTCGGCCTTTTCTTGCTGGAAATTGGAAAATGAATGGAACGAGTGAATCGCTTGGAGAGTTGCGTGCTATTGCTACAGGCGTTAGCTCTGATCTAGGTCATCTTTTTGAGGCGCTTATTTGTGTTCCAGCAACGCTTTTATCGCGTGCTTCTAATACGCTGAATGGTGAAAATCTCCTTTTAGGAGGACAAAATTGTCACTTTGATGATCATGGTCCTTATACTGGAGATGTTTCAGCTTTTATGCTTAAAGAAGCGGGAGCAAGTCATGTTATTATTGGGCATTCAGAACGTCGTACAGTGTACCAAGAAAATGATGCGATTGTCTGTGCCAAAGTACAAGCTGCGTGGCGAGCAGGTCTTGTGGCTCTTGTGTGTATTGGTGAAACATTGGAGGAGCGTAAGAATAATAAAGTACTGGATATTCTCACGCAGCAGCTTGAAGAATCTTTACCAGATGATGCAACAGAAGAGAATACCATTATCGCTTATGAACCAGTTTGGGCGATAGGCACCGGCAATACAGCGACTCCAGAAGATATTGCAAAAGTACATCATTTCATTCGTGATAAGGTGCGCTCTCGTTTTGGTGATGAAGGCAATAAGATTCGTTTGCTTTACGGTGGATCCGTAAAGCCATCCAATGCATTTGAGCTTTTAAGCATTGCTCATGTTAATGGTGCTTTGATAGGTGGAGCAAGCTTAAAAGCGATTGATTTTTTAACTATTTGCGATGTTTGTCGTAAACTATAGCAGAGAAATTTGAGTTTCCCCTTGGATTGTGCGTTATTTATGTGTAAATAGCTATTAAAGAGTTATTTGAAGAGCAGGGTTTATGCAAACAGTACTTATAGTTATTCATTTTTTGATTGTGATTACTTTGGTTGGTGTTATATTAATTCAACCTTCAGAAGGTGGTGGGCTAGGTGTGAGTAATAGCTCAGGGTTGATGAAAACTCGTGGATCTCGAAACCCTTTAACACGTTTGACTGCTATTTTAGCCTGTTGTTTTTTTGTTGTGTCTATTGGACTTACCGTGGTGGGTAATATATCAAATTCTAGTTCTGATATCTTAAAGCGTATACCGGTTAATTCAGAACAGAATTCTACCGATAAAGGCTCAGGCTCAGTTCCATCATCAAATGATGAGTCTTCCCCTTCTGTTCTTGAACAGCTAGGAGGCACTTCGAATTCTCCGCAGGAACAGAAACAGTCCACAAATCCTGAAGCAGAAAGTCCAGTTCCACAGGTTCTTGAAAACACAGTTCCGGATAACAGTACAAAATAGTTTTTTAAGAAAATATAGACTTTTTAAAAAGGTGATTTTTTCACCTTTTTTATTTTAGAAGAAAAATTGTTTCTTTTTGCATTTTTTGCTGGAAAAATCATTATAAATTGCTTATCACCATAAGCCCATGGCACGTTATGTTTTTATTACTGGTGGTGTGGTTTCTTCCCTTGGAAAAGGCATCGCAGCGGCGGCGTTAGCAGCGTTATTACAGGCTCGTGGTTATCGCGTACGTCTTCGCAAACTTGATCCTTATTTAAATGTTGATCCAGGTACGATGTCACCTTATCAACATGGTGAAGTATTTGTGACCGATGATGGTGCAGAAACGGATCTTGATCTTGGTCATTATGAGCGTTTTACTGGGCGTTCTGCAAATAGCCAAGATAGTATTACAACAGGGCGTATTTATCGCAATATCATTGAACGAGAGCGGCGTGGTGATTATTTGGGGGCAACAGTCCAAGTTATTCCTCATGTTACGGATGAAATTAAGAGATTCATTACGATGGGAAATGAAGAATTTGATTTTGTTTTGTGTGAGATAGGTGGAACGGTTGGTGATATTGAAGCAATGCCTTTTCTAGAAGCGATTCGTCAGCTTCGCAATGAGCTACCGAGACAAAATGTCGTTTATGTCCATCTCACATTAATGCCTTATATTCCTTCAGCAGGTGAATTAAAAACGAAACCAACACAACATTCTGTCAAAGAATTGCAAGCAGTTGGTATTTCTCCTGATATTTTGCTTGTACGTGCAGATAGATCTATTCCAGAAACAGAACGGTGCAAATTATCACTTTTTTGCAATGTTCGCTCCAATGCAGTCATTCAGGCATTAGATATGCCAACGATTTATGATGTTCCTATGGCATACCATAAGGAAGGTTTGGACTCTGAAGTTCTTTGCGCTTTTGGAATTGATTCGGCACCTTCCCCCAAGATGGATCGTTGGGAGGATATTACGCATCGTATTCACAATCCTGAAGGAGAAGTCACGATTGCTATTGTAGGAAAATATACGGGCTTAAAGGATGCTTATAAATCTCTTATTGAAGCGATTGCGCATGGTGGTTTAGCGAATAGAGTGAAAGTTAATATTGAGTGGATTGATTCGGAACTTTTTGAAAAAGAAGATTCTGTTTCAGCTTTACAAAAAGCCCATGGAATTTTGGTTCCAGGTGCTTTTGGGGCACGTGGGGCAGAAGGGAAGATTCGAGCAATTCAATTTGCACGAGAGCGTAAAGTTCCATTTTTAGGGATTTGTTTTGGGATGCAATTAGCTTGTATAGAAGCTGCGCGCAATATTGCACAGATTAAGAATGCTTCATCGAGTGAGTTTTGCGAAACAGACAATCCAATTGTAGGTTTAATGACAGAATGGCTTAAAGGAGACGTCCTTGAAAAACGTACAAGAAATGGTGATCTCGGCGGTTCGATGCGCCTTGGTGCTTTTGCTGCTGAATTAAAAGAAGAGAGTCATATTGCTCAAATTTATGGGATGACCAAGATTGTCGAGCGACATCGTCATCGTTATGAGGTTAATATTGATTATAAGGATAAGTTAGAACAGTGTGGTTTGATTTTTTCTGGGATGTCTCCTGATGGTATTTTACCAGAAACGATAGAATATGTAGATCATCCATGGTTTATTGGTGTTCAATATCATCCAGAATTAAAATCCCGTCCTTTTGATCCACATCCGCTTTTTTCTTCTTTTATTGAAGCTGCTGTAGAACAAAGTCGATTAGTTTAATGCATAAATTGGGTTACTTTGCTTTTGAGGGATAAAATGACTAAACCAAATGCCCGTGTGAAAGTTGGAAATATGATTTTTTCAAATGAAATGCCTCTTTCATTAATTGCAGGGCCGTGTCAGATGGAAAGTCGTGATCATGCTTTTGAAATGGCTGGTCGTATTAAAACAATTACCGATCAGCTTGGTATCGGGTTTGTTTATAAATCAAGTTACGATAAAGCCAACAGAACCTCTTTAGGGGCGGCACGTGGTATTGGTCTTGAAAAAGCAATGTCCATTTTTTCTGATTTAAAAAAAGAGTTTAATTGTCCCATATTAACTGATGTGCATACAGAAGAGCAATGTACAATTGTTTCTTCTACAGTTGATATTTTACAAATACCGGCTTTTTTATGTCGTCAAACAGATCTTTTGGTAGCAGCCGCCAAAACAGAATGTGTTATTAACATTAAAAAAGGTCAGTTTTTAGCGCCGTGGGACATGGAGAATGTTTTAAAAAAGGTTGTTTACAGTGGTAATCCGAATGTTATGCTTTGTGAGCGAGGCACGTCATTTGGTTACAACCGACTTATTTCTGATATGCGTTCGTTGCCTATTTTACGTTCATTTGGTGCTCCTGTTATTTTTGATGCAACGCATTCTGTTCAAGAACCTGGGGGGCAGGGGGCTTCATCTGGTGGGCAGCGTCAATTTGTTGAAATTTTAGCGCGTGCAGCTGTCTCTGTTGGGGTAGCTGGTATTTTTTTAGAAACACATCAAGATCCAGATAATGCACCTTCTGATGGACCCAATATGGTTAAAGTTGATGATTTACAAAGATTGCTTGAGACTTTAATGGAATTTGATTATCTGTCAAAAAAGTTGAGTTGAGAAGAGAAAAAATATTTCATTAATAGGGCATTATAAATGAATCGAGACTTTTATTGGATAAGGAAACACATATGACTATAATTGTCGATATCATTGGGCGTGAAGTTCTTGATAGCCGTGGTAATCCAACGGTAGAAGTTGATGTTCATTTGGAGAATGGAGCTTTTGGTCGCGCTCTGGTTCCTTCGGGAGCTTCAACAGGAGCACACGAGGCTATAGAGCTTCGTGATGGTGGTTTGCGCTATCAAGGGAAAGGTGTTGAAAAAGCGGTTGCTGCAGTTAATGGCGAAATTCTTGAAGAACTTGGTGGGCGGGATGCAACAAATCAAATTGCTATTGATCAAGCAATGATTGCTTTGGATGGAACGCCAAACAAAGCCCGTCTTGGTGCCAATGCACTTCTTGGTGTTTCATTAGCTGTTGCAAAAGCAGCTGCGGATTCATTAAATTTACCTTTGTATCGTTATATTGGTGGTACACAAGCGCATATTCTTCCAACCCCCATGATGAATATTATTAATGGTGGCGTTCATGCTGATAATTTGATTGATTTTCAAGAGTTTATGATTATCCCTATAGGAGCTCCTACTGTAAGAGAAGCTATCCGTTATGGCGCTGAGATTTTCCATGCATTGAAAAAGCGTTTAAAAGATGCGGGTTATAATACCAATGTTGGTGATGAAGGTGGTTTTGCACCTCAATTTAAAAGTGCTGATCAAGCAATTGATTTTATTATGGAATCTATCATGATATGTGGCTATAAACCAGGTGAACAAATTGCCATTGGTTTAGACTGTGCTTCAACCGAATTTTATAAAAATGGTTCGTATTTTTATAAAGGTGAGGGGAAATGCCGAGACATCCAAGAGCAGGTAGATTATTTAGCACATCTTGTGAAAAATTATCCTATTATTACAATTGAAGATGGAATGGCAGAGGATGATTGGGAAGGTTGGAAGTTACTCACTGACACAATTGGAGAAAAATGTCAGCTTGTTGGCGATGATTTGTTTGTAACGAATTCAGCACGTTTGCGTGATGGTATCAAAATGGGGGTAGGCAATTCTATTCTCATAAAAGTTAATCAAATTGGTACATTGAGTGAAACACTTGATGCTGTAGAAGTAGCACATAAAGCAGGTTATCGTGCCATTATATCTCATCGTTCAGGCGAAACAGAGGATTCTTTCATTGCAGATCTTGCGGTTGCAACGAATTGTGGACAAATTAAAACAGGTTCTCTTGCACGTTCGGATAGATTAGCCAAATACAATCAACTTATTCGTATTGAAGAAATGCTAGGAGCCCAAGCGCGTTATGCTGGTGATTTAGTGTATAGTTCTGAGCACAAAATATGAAAGTATAAGATCATTTAGATTATGAAATTGAGATTTCTTATCAAAGGCATATACGCAATAATTTTTAAGTGTTTAAATTTATAGGGATTAAGATGAGAGGTATAATTATTAGTCAAGATCAAGGAACTTATCTCGTTGCTGGTGATGATGGTAAACGTTATCAGTTTGCGACTTGGGATTGGTTGGGAAAGAATCCACCAAGGATTGGTAATGCTGTTGATTTTGTCTGTGAAGGGGGGGTTGTCAGTTCTGTTTTTCCATTGTTGAGATCAGGTACAGAGAACACAAAGATAATGTTCGCACTGCTTTGTTGGGTTGCAGGTATTTTTGGTGTCCATCGCTTTATGGTTGGTAAAGTTAGGACTGGTGCTTTAATGCTAGTTCTATCTTTATCATTGTTTGGATTGATAATTACCGGCATTTGGGCAATTGTTGATTTTATAGTCATTCTTGGTGGAAGATTTACGGATAAAGATGGAAATCAGATTACAGATTTGTGAAAATCTTATAATAAAAAAAGGTAATTTAGCTCGCTTTTTATTTTTATAAATATATTAAGTTGCATCATGCGAAATTATTGTACTACATTTATTTAATATGAGATATTAAAAAACATGTACAGCTAAGTAAACGTATTGAAAAAGACAATGCTATTTTATATGGGTAAAGCAAAGATATAAATCAACTAAAGCATGTTTTTTGTTACTGCTTATAGCAGGGGGAAATATTAGATTATTGGGGAGTTACGAACTATTTTAATTTCATGTTTATCATGGTGAGTACGAATTGTATTTACACCGTGAGGTTAATCCGCATATTATCGAATTAGAAATAATCTCTTTATGAATAACACATGAGGAGCAGCTTTATAGGTGGGCAAGAATGAAAGGTAAGATTATTGGTCAGGATCAAGGAGATTATTTTGTTTCAGGGGCTGACGGTAAGCGTTATCAATTTACGAGTTGGGATTGGTTAGGAAAAAAAACACCAAAAGTGGGTGATACCGTTGATTTTGTATATGAAGATAATGTTGTTAAATCTGTTCTCCCTCTCGTGAGTAAAACTCAGTCAGAAAAATCAAGATTGGCGATAGCACTTGTTTGTTGGTTTTTTGGATGGTTGGGAATTCATCGCTTTATGGCAGGTAAAGTTGGAACGGGTATTGTAATGCTTCTTATAAGCCTACTAAGTATACCATTTACTTTTGGGGTAGGGATACTTTTAGTAACTGGTCCTTGGTCATTCATTGATTTTATAGTTATTTTATCCGGATATTTTAGGGATGAAAATGGGGATAAAATTATAAATTGGTAGAAATTTTAGAATAATATAAAAAGTTAAAGAGTGAGGCACTTTCTTTACTTTTAATGTTGTCAATATATTAATTTAATAATGTAAATTATTTTAATATATGTCTTTAAATGTGAAATATTAAAGAAAATTATGAATATTTAAATAAAACTATTGAAAAAGACTGTACTATTTCATATGAAAAAAGCAAAGGTGCAAATCGAACAGCGTGCTTTGTATTACCACTTGTAATTGCGGGAATTTTAAGTTGTTGGGGAATTTTTAGCTTTTTAAATTGTCATATATCACGGTGAATACAGACTGTATTCATGCTGTGAGGTTTATTCAACATATTATCATATTAGAAGAAAAGCTTCTTTATGAATAACAATTTTATAGGTGGTGAAGATGAAAGGTAAGATTATTGGTCATGATCAAGGAGATTATTTCATTTCAGGGGCTGATGGTAAGCGCTATCAGTTTGCGAATTGGGATTGGTCAGGAAAAACGCCGCCGAAAGTTGGTGACGTCGTTGATTTTGTGTGTGAAGGGGATACCATTAAATCTATTTTCCCTATCTTGACTGAAGGTCAGTCACAGCAATCAAAAGTGACGTTAGCGGTCGTTTGTTTTTTTCTAGGTGGACTAGGACTTCATCGTTTTATGGTTGGTAAAGTTGGAACGGGCATTGCAATGCTTCTTATAAATATAATAAGTGTAATACTTATAATAAGTGTAATACTTATGCCGGTAGGGCTTATAGGAATTTTTTTGATAATTACACCTTGGGTATTGATTGATTTTATAGTCATTTTAACAGGAAGTTTTAAGGACAAAGATGGGTGTAAAATCACAACTTAGAGGATATCCAATATTTATAATATAAAAAGTGGGTTATTCAGCTTACTTTAATTGTATTAAGGGGGGGACTTTGATGATAACAAATTATTTTGGTGTAGATTTGGTAATGAGGTATTAATCAAAATCATGCATAGTTGGGCAAAATATTAAAAAATTTGTGCTGTAAAGACTGTGCTATTTTATGTGGACAAAGCAGAAACGTCGATCAATCAAAGTACGCTTTGTACTACCTCTTATGACGGTGGGAGTCTTAAGCTATTTCAGTTATCACATTTATCATGGTGAGTATGGATTGTATTCACGCAGTGAAGTTAATCAGCATATTAGCGAATTAGAAAAGGAGCTTCATAAAATAGAAGCTGAGCGGATATTCATGGAAAAGCGTATTTCTCTTTTACGCAATGGGCATATAGAAAAAGATATGTTGGATGAGTATGTCCGAAAGAATTTGAACTTCTCTAAGCCAAATGAACTGACAATCTTAATACCTTGAAATGATACCAAAGGTAAATGAAAAATCGCTTAATTTAAACAACAATCAGCAATGATATTGTTTAAGCCGATTGATAAGGCTTGTAACTTTTGTTCGTAAAGGTTATTCCTAAATAATCATAAAAGGGAGTTTAATATGGCAGAACGACTTAAAAAAAATTCTGCGTCGGCGGCGCGCACTGCATTATCAAGCACCACAAAGAAAGCACCAATAGCAGATTTTACAAAAGAAGAAGAAATTGATGCTTATCGTGAAATGCTTTTAATTCGCCGTTTTGAAGAAAAAGCAGGACAACTTTATGGTATGGGGCTTATAGGGGGATTTTGTCACCTTTATATTGGTCAGGAAGCCGTTGTTATAGGAACATTGAAAGCGGCAAAAGAAGGTGATCAGGTTATTACGTCTTACCGTGATCATGGTCATATGTTAGCGGTTGGGATGAGTCCGCGTGGGGTTATGGCAGAATTAACGGGGCGCCAAGGTGGCTTTTCCAAAGGGAAAGGTGGCTCGATGCATATGTTCTCTAAAGAAAAGAACTTTTATGGGGGACATGGTATTGTTGGTGCGCAGGTTCCCATTGGTTCAGGTTTGGCATTTTCGAATCAGTACCTTGATAAAGATAATGTGACATTGGTTTATTTTGGTGATGGTGCTGCAAATCAGGGGCAGGTTTACGAGAGTTTTAATATGGCTTCACTTTGGAAGCTTCCCGTTGTTTATATTATTGAAAACAATCAGTATGCTATGGGAACGTCAGTTTCACGTGCATCTGCAGAAACTGATTTTTCCCGACGTGGTCTTTCTTTTGAAATTCCAGGTATTGTTGTTGACGGTATGGATGTTCGATCAGTAAAAGGAGCTGCTGATGAAGCTATTTCTTGGGCACGCTCAGGTAAAGGACCGATCATTCTTGATATGCAGACCTATCGCTATCGTGGTCATTCCATGTCTGACCCAGCAAAATATCGTTCAAAGGAAGAAGTCCAAAAAATAAAAGAGGAGCACGATCCGATTGATCAAGTAAAAAGTCGGATTCTTAAAAAAAATTGGGCGAGCGAAGACGATTTAAAATCTATTGAGAAAGAGGTCCGTGCAATTGTTGCTGATGCGGTAGATTTTGCACAAAGTGATCAAGAGCCAGATGCTTCTGAGCTCTATACTGATATTTTAGTTTGATGCGAGGGAAGCAAGTATGTCTATTGATATTTTGATGCCGGCGCTTTCACCAACTATGGAAGAAGGTAAACTGTCTAAATGGCTCAAGAAAGAAGGTGATAAGGTTAGCTCTGGCGATGTTATTGCTGAAATTGAAACGGATAAGGCTACAATGGAAGTAGAGGCCGTTGATGAAGGTACTCTTGGTAAAATTTTTGTGCCTGAAGGTTCAGAAGGCGTAAGGGTTAACACTGTTATTGCAATTTTGTTAGAAGAAGGTGAGCGTGCTGAGGATATTTCGCAACCTACTGATATAGCACAAAAACCTAAGGAATCTGCTCTTTCTCTACCTTTGTCAGTTCCGCAGGCTGCTCCTACTTTTGATACATCTCTTAATTTTGATATTCCAGCGGGAACACAAATGGTTACAATGACAGTTCGTGAAGCGCTTAATCAGGCTTTGGCTGAAGAAATGCGGCGTGATGAAACAGTTTTTCTTATGGGGGAAGAAGTCGCGCAATATCAAGGTGCCTATAAGGTTAGTCAGGGTTTGTTGGAAGAGTTCGGGGAACGCCGAGTTATTGATACCCCAATTACAGAGCACGGCTTTGCTGGGCTGGCTGTTGGGGCTGCTTTTGGTGGGTTACGTCCTATTGTCGAGTTTATGACCTTTAATTTTGCGATGCAGGCGATGGACCAAATTATTAACTCAGCAGCCAAAACACGTTATATGTCTGGTGGACAAATGACCGCTCCTATGGTTTTCCGAGGTCCCAATGGTGCGGCTGCCCGTGTTGGTGCTCAACATTCTCAATGCTATGCTGCATGGTATAGTCATGTACCAGGTCTGAAAGTTGTCATGCCTTATAGTGCTGCAGATGCAAAAGGTTTGCTGAAAGCTGCTATTCGTGATGATAATCCTGTTATTTTCCTTGAAAATGAGATTTTGTATGGGCATCAATTTGATGTTCCTCAACTGGATGACTTTCTTTTGCCTATTGGTAAGGCGCGTATTCATAAGTCTGGACAAGATGTGACGATTGTTGCATGTGGAATTGGGATGCATTATGCTGTTCAAGCGTTACCAGAAATTGAAAAACTTGGTATTGATGTTGAATTGATTGATTTACGAACCATTCGCCCTATGGATCTTCCAACAATTCTTTCGTCAGTTAAAAAAACAGGTCGTTTGGTAACAATTGAAGAGGGATTTCCTCAGTCATCCGTGGGAACTGAAATAGCAACGCGTGTTATGCAGCAGGCTTTTGACTATCTTGATGCGCCAATTGCTACGATTTCTGGCAAAGATGTTCCGATGCCTTATGCCGCTAATCTTGAGAAGTTGGCTTTGCCTAATACTGCTGAAATTATTGAGGCAGTTCAGGCTGTGACATACAGAGCATAACGGAGGAAAGCATAATGCCCATTAAAATTACAATGCCAGCGCTTTCCCCTACGATGGAAGAGGGAAATTTAACAAAATGGAATATTAAGGAGGGAGATAAGGTTTCCTCTGGTGATGTTATTGCTGAAATTGAGACGGATAAAGCGACAATGGAAGTCGAAGCCGTTGATGAAGGTAGGGTTGCTAAAATTGTTGTTCCTGCTGGAACACAAGGCGTTAAAGTAAATGCTTTAATTGTTGTTTTAGCAGAAGAAGGTGAAGATTTAGCTGAAGCTGCAAAAGTTACAGAAGAAATCTCTTCTTCTACAAGACAAGAATCAGAGGGCATAAAACAGACAGATTCTCTGAAACAGACGGACTCAAAGGGAATAAAAATGTCTCATGAATCATCAACTGGGCAATTAATACAGCAAGATAAAAAAGAAGCTCGTCTTTTTGCCTCTCCCTTAGCGCGGCGATTAGCATCTCAGGCAGGTCTTGATTTATCCCTTATTTCTGGAAGTGGTCCGCATGGGCGTATTATTAAGCGCGATGTGGAAAAAGCTGTGAGCAGCGATATTTCTAAAGTGTCTTATTCATCACAGATAGGGGAGCTAACAGCTACAGGTGCTTCAGACAAACAGATATTGAAACTCTTCAAAGAGGATGAATATAGCTTCGTTCCCCATAATAATATGCGTAAAACAATCGCGACACGTTTGGTGGAATCAAAACAGAAAGTCCCACATTTCTATGTAACGGTAGATTGTGAACTTGATGCGCTATTAGCACTGCGTACACAACTGAATGCTGCTGCACCAATGGTTAAAAGGCAGGAAGAAACTCAGCCTACTTATAAGCTTTCTGTTAATGACATGGTGATCAAAGCTGTCGCACTTTCTTTGAAAGCGGTTCCTGATGCGAATGTCTCTTGGCTTGAAGGTGGGATGATTCATCATAAACATTGTGATGTTGGGGTTGCTGTTTCTATTCCCAATGGATTAATTACACCGATTATTCGCCATGCAGAGGAAAAGCCGTTATCACTTATTTCCAAAGAGATGAAGGATTTTGCAAAGCGTGCGCGCGAGGGCAAGTTAAAAATGGAAGAATATCAGGGTGGAACAACAGCTGTATCAAATATGGGGATGTATGGTATAAAAAGTTTTTCTGCTATTCTTAATCCACCGCATGCGACGATTTTTGCGATTGGTGCAGGGGAGCAGCGTGCCGTTGTTAAAAATGATGCATTAGTCGTTGCGACAGTTATGTCAGTTACGATTTCTGCTGATCATCGTGCTGTCGATGGTGCTTTAGCAGCAGAGATCGCGCGGACTTTTAAGAAGATGATTGAAAATCCATTAGCAATGTTGGTTTGAACTGTTTAACAGTTCTTCACGTAAATTGTGAGAGAGTGTATTAAGAGAATAAAAGCAAATTTAACGAGTTTGAAGAGCAATGTTATTGCTATTTCTGGTTTGGGTAAAGCATTTACGTAAGCAAAAGACATAAGATGATTCTGTCATGTTATTTTGCAGACTTAAGTTCAAAAAGTGCATATCCGTTTTATATATATCCATGGAGGAATTACTGTGGCAAATCTTTATGATGTAATTGTGATTGGATCAGGTCCAGGCGGATATGTAACCGCAATTCGTGCAGCACAATGTGGCTTTAAGACTGCGATTGTTGAACGTGAACATTTGGGAGGGATCTGTTTAAATTGGGGATGTATTCCCACAAAGACCCTTCTACGTTCAGCGGAAATGAAACATTTTGCTGAACATGCGAAAAATTATGGACTAAAAATTAATGGTTCAATTGAGGCAAACATCAAAGATGTTGTGGCACGTTCACGCGGTGTTTCAGCACGTTTAAATGCTGGTGTTGATTTTCTAATGAAAAAAAACAAAATTGATATTATTTGGGGTGAAGCAAAGCTTACTAAAGAAGCAAAGGGAAGCCATCCTGCGGAAATTATGGTTTCTTCATCCTCAAAACCGATTATGCAACCGCAAAATCCAGTCCCTAAAGGAACGTTAGGGGAGGGAACTTATCAAGCAAAGCATATCATTATTGCAACGGGCGCACGTCCTCGTGTTCTTCCTGGTATTGAACCAGATGGAAAACTCATTTGGACTTATTTTGAAGCTATGATACCGCCAGCAATGCCAAAATCGCTTTTGGTTATAGGGTCTGGGGCTATTGGCATTGAATTTGCCTCTTTTTATCGTGATATGGGGGCGACAGTAACTGTTGTTGAAATGATGCCTCATATCATGCCTGCTGAAGATATTGAAATTTCAACGTTTGCTCGTAAACAGTTAGAGAAAAGAGGTTTACGCATTCTTCGTCAAGCAAAAGTAACAAAGGTTGAAAAGTCTTCCGATTCTGTGACTGTACATATTGATGTTCAAGGTAAAATAGAGACAATAACTGTTGACCGGTTAATTTCCGCTGTAGGGGTGCAAGGTAATATTGAGAATCTTGGTTTAGAATCTTTGGGAATAAAAACCGATCGCGGGTGCATTGTAACTGATGAATGGAGTTGGACGGGGGTGGAAGGCATTTATGCTATTGGTGATGTAGCAGGTCCTCCTATGTTGGCCCATAAAGCAGAAGAAGAAGGAGTGATATGTATTGAGCATCTTGCAGGTTTGAAGAGTGCTCATCCGCTTGATAAAAGAAAAATTCCAGGGTGTACATATTGTACACCACAGGTTGCTTCTGTAGGGCTTTCAGAAGCGGCTGCAAAAGAAGCAGGTTATGATATACGTATTGGTCGTTATTCTTTTGCTGCGAATGGTAAGGCGATTGCTTTGGGTGAAGATCAGGGGTTAGTAAAAACGATTTTTGATAAAAAAACAGGACAGCTTCTCGGGGCCCATATGGTAGGGGCTGAGGTAACAGAATTGATACAGGGTTTTGTTATTGCTATGAATCTTGAAACAACAGAAGAAGAATTAATGCATACTGTCTTTCCACATCCGACCTTATCGGAAATGATGAAAGAAAGTGTATTAGATGCTTATGGTCAAGTTTTAAACGCTTGATGACTGGATTGTATGAAAAATTTTATATTTTTGATTGTTACTTCGTATTTATAAGGCAAAGGCTTAAATGGTTACGGTTGTTGATAGAGTTACAAATAGACGTTTGCGTCATCCTGAAAAGGCACATCGTCCTGATACAAGCGTTCAAAAAAAGCCAGATTGGATTCGTGTAAAAGCGCCAACATCACCAATTTATAAGGAAACACATGGTATTGTACGTACGCATAAGTTAGTGACTGTATGCGAAGAAGCTGGTTGCCCTAATATTGGCGAATGTTGGAGCCAGAGGCATGCTAGCTTTATGATTTTAGGTGAAATATGTACGCGTGCTTGTGCTTTTTGTAACGTTGCAACAGGTATTCCACTTGCCGTTGATGATAATGAGCCAGAACGTGTCGCCGATGCTGTTGCACGGATGGAATTAAAACATGTTGTCATTACATCTGTTGATCGTGATGATCTTGCTGATGGTGGTGCTGAGCATTTTGCAAAAGTTATTTATGCGATTCGTCAAAAAACTCCTAAAACAACAATTGAAGTTCTTACACCTGATTTTCGTCATAAGGATGGCGCTTTAGAAGTTGTTGTTGCTGCTAAGCCTGATGTTTTTAATCATAACTTAGAAACAGTTCCTTCTAAATATTTGAAGGTCCGTCCAGGGGCGCGTTATTTTCATTCAATTCGTTTATTACAACGCGTTAAAGAACTTGATCCAACAATTTTTACAAAATCGGGAATTATGGTTGGCCTTGGGGAGGAGCGAAATGAGATTTTGCAATTGATGGATGATTTGCGCGCTGCTGATGTTGACTTTATGACAATTGGACAATATTTGCAGCCTACACGAAAACATCATCCAGTTATTCGTTTTGTGCCTCCTGAAGAATTTGAGTCTTTTGCCAAGATTGGTAAAGTAAAAGGATTTTTACATATGGCTTCCAATCCTCTGACGCGTTCATCTCATCACGCTGGAGATGATTTTGCCATTTTGCAAAAAGCGCGTGATGAAAAATTTTCCTTACAGAGATAATTATGCCGATTTTTACAATACATCGGCAGATCACCCATAGTGCCAGTGAAATGTTTGATCTGGTTTCAGATATTGAGCGTTATCCTGAATTTTTACCAATGTGTGAGTCTTTAATAATACGTTCTCGAAAAGAATATGGAAAAAAAATATTGCTTCTTGCGGATATGACCGTTGGCTATAAGATTATTCGTGAAACTTTTACGACTCAAGTATTTCTTCAGCCGGAAAAAAGTCTTATAGAAGTTAAATATATTGATGGTCCATTCAAATATCTTGAAAATCGTTGGGCCTTTCATGATATTGAAAATACCAATGCATGTAATGTAGAGTTTTTTATTGATTATGAATTTAAAAGTAAAACGCTTGGATTAGTGATGGGCTCAATGTTTGATATTGCGTTTCGTAAATTTACCGAGGCTTTTGAGAAGCGTGCGCATCAGATTTATGGCTCTACGGTAACATAGTCTATTCTGTTATTTTTTAACAATACGTATTGCTTATAACAGCGTGAAGGTGAAAACCGGTTTCCATCTTTACTATTTGTTTTTAATTCAGCTTTCAAAAGCATATTGAAGGAACATCATTTTAAATGATGAAGATGATGTACAGCTTCACTCTTTTGTTTCTCTCTTTTTTAATGGATACATATCCGTTAAACAGAACGCCCAAATAGAACATGCTTGCGTCATACCCATTTCATAATAGTGCTCATAATAAATAGTATAGATCCTTCGTAAAAGCATATAAACTCCACATCTGTACGTTTATGAACAAGTCAGCCTGCACCATTTATTTGCCATCTCTCAAGATGTTGCGCCAGCTCTTAGCACTTGAGAGAGAGGTACAAGTGTCCCTTTCTTTAATCATTTTATTTACTACAGTTTTTTTCTCTTGTGGCGTGCAAGTGAATAAATTTGATTAATTCAACCTACACAGGGCTGAAGTGAGATAACTTTACGCTATTCAGGTCTTTCATTTTCAAGGTGTGGGCGACTATAGACTCAATGTGGAATAGAGAATTTTGAAATTAGTATGGGGAATTCAGTGAAGTAATTCCAGAATCATTTTAAAAACATTTTCAACAGTTGCATGGCGGATAGCATTGCGATTAAGATGAGCAAAGTGCATTTCTTTGTGCAGGGGGGGGGGATTTTTATAAGCTACTGCGCAATGCACAAGTCCTACAGGTTTATCAAGACTTGCACCTCCTGGACCAGCAATCCCTGTTACAGAAACTGCAATGTCAGCTTGTGAATGTTTTAATCCACCCTCCGCCATTGCAAGAGCAACTTCTTTTGAAACGGCACCATAGGTTCTTATAAGTTCAGCACAAACGCCAACAAGGCGTGTTTTGGATTCATTTGAATAAACAACAAATCCACAGTCGAGAACATCTGACGATCCTGCAATATTTGTGAGGCTTGCAGCAATGAGTCCCCCTGTACAAGACTCTACAGTTGTTAACAGTAAACCTTTTTGGCGAAAGGTATTAAGGACTTCATGTGCTTGTTTTTCACAAAGATATGTCATTGGGGAATTTCTCCTGAATAAAGAACGCTCGCTGTTGCAAGAGCAGCAATTCCCTCACCACGACCAATAAATCCAAGCTTTTCATTTGTTGTTGCTTTGATAGAGATTCGATCAGGTGTCATTGCAAGTATTGTCATAAGATTTTCTGTCATAGCATGACGATAGGGACCAATTTTAGGATTTTCAGCGATAATTGTGATATCAACATTGGCGATACGACCATCTGCTTGTTTTATAATATCGAGAGCATGACGGAGAAAAATTTCTGATGATACATTTTTCCATTGAGGATCAGAGGGAGGAAAATGTGTACCGATATCTCCAGCACCTTGAGTTGCAAGAAGGGCATCTGTTAATGCATGAAGAGCAACATCCGCATCGGAGTGTCCATTTAATTTTTTATGAAAAGGGATTTTTATACCACATAATATAAGAAAATCACCATCTTCAAAAGAGTGAACATCATAACCATTGCCGGTACGGATATCAGGAAACATTTGCATTTTCTTTTGGAGATATAAATGTGCAGTATTAAAATCTTCATGCCATGTAATTTTTATGTTGTTAGGATCCCCAGGAACGGTACGCATAGGAATTCCAAACCATTCGGCAATTGCAGAATCGTCAGTGAATTCTTGTTTGCAAGCTTGTTTTGCTTGTTTATGGGCCGCTAAGATATGTTCAAAGGGAAAACACTGTGGAGTTTGTGCACTATAAAGATGGGTACGGGGAATTGTTTCTAAAACATGCTGATTATTTATACGTTTAAGGGTATCAGAGATGGGCAGAACAGGAAGAACACCTTCTTGAGGCGTGATAGTGTTGTGAATGTTATTAAAAAGCTTGTTTTCAATAAAAGGGCGTGCACCATCATGAATATGCACATATTGGGGGAAAAATTTTTTAAGTGCCTGAAGTCCATGTAAGGTAGAGATTTGACGTGTATTGCCTCCTTCAACGATAATAAGGCGCTCTTTAAAATCGCCAATAGCTTGTTCACAGATTTGACGATCTTCTGGATGAATAACAAGGATAATTGTTGTGATAGCTGGATGCTGCAAAAAACAATGCACGGTATGATAAATAATCGGCTTTTGTCCTAGAAGCCGATATTGTTTTGGAATTTTATAGGGAGATCCTGCTCTTTCACCCCGTCCAGCGGCTAATATTATTGCTGCAATAGAAATACTTAATCTCCTTGTATTATAATCTTAGTTTTCTTTTTTGTCATTAATTTTAAAATGATTTTGAAAGGATGGTTGTTGTAGATCAGCAAGGGATATCATGGACAACACCTCAAAAAAAGCATTTAATGCTTTTTGAAGTGCGGTATTTAAACCACAAAAATCAAACAAGGGGCAAGTTGGTTCTGCAGTATCGAAACATTCTGCTAGGGAAAAGTTGTCTTCTGTTACTTTCACAACATCAGCGACTGAAATCTCTGCTGCGGGTTTAGCCAATCTAACTCCACCATTGCGTCCACGCACTGTTTGTATAAAACCTGCTTGAACAAGCAGCTGAAGGATTTTAAATAAAAAAAGTTCTGAAACGGCATATGCTTTAGCAATTTCTGGAACACGACTGAGAGTTCCCTGATTATCTGCACAATACATGAGCATTCGAAGAGCATAATTTGTTTGTTTTGTTAATCGCATCTCATTTCCTTCGTAAAGTATCGTCGAACACAGTCTATTTTAAAGATATTTTGCAAAATATAGAAGCTTTTCCTCATTGACTATATTTGCCCTATTTTAAATGTAGTATTAGTATTGTCAATTTTTGCTACAAAAGGTTATATGAGAATAATGGGATAAGGGTATGTAAGCTCATGACGAATATAACATCTGTGACGAATCTTCAAGACATAGATAAAAATACTTATAACGATGAGTTGTATCGTTTAAGTAAGGTATATATTTTTTTAGGGATTACAATTATTGTATTGGCTTTACTTACGGCCTCTGTTTCGTTTATTATTCTTATTGGATTAACTCCTGTTGTTCCCAGTAGAACAGTAACCCTTATTCTTATAGGGATTAATAGTTTTTGGGTTTTAGGGCTTATTGTCATCGTTTTTTATGAGATGATTCCGATCATTCGTGCTTGGCGTTCAAGGCGTGCAGGATCGCGTCTTCATGTGCGCCTTATTTCATTGTTTGCACTTGTTGCGACAATGCCAGCTGTTGCTGTAGCTCTTGTATCGGGTCCAGCACTAAATTTGGGACTTGATCGATGGTTTGATACAACAACGCGGCAAATTGTGGGCTCTTCTATTGATTTAGCAAATGCTTATGCAGATGAAATGCTTCAAAATTTAAAAAATTTATCCTACGCGATGGCATTTGCACTTGATAACAAAAAACTCTTAGAACGTAATCCAGCTGAATATAGGATGCAATTGACGCGTCATGCTATAGGACGCAATTTGCGTGGTGCATTTTTGTTAAGTTCTAGCGGAGCTATTTTTGTATCGAGTGCTCTTGGTGATGAAGATAAACTGCCAATTCCTCCTTCTCATCTTATTGAACGTGCAACCAGTGCGAGACCTTTTTCTTTTCAACCAGGCGTTCATGATTATTTTGGTATTATTTTAAAATTTACCAACATTCCAAACACATTTTTATATTTGGTGCGTGACGTTGATAAAGGTGTTTTATCTGCTTTGCGTTTGACAGAAGTTAATACAGATCGTTATCGTGATTTAAATGAAAATCGCCTGCTGACACAGATTGCATTTGGTATGCTTTATTTGTGTCTTTTTTTTAGTTTATTCTTATCAGCTATTTGGGCTGCTATTGCTGTTGCTGATCGTTTAGTGCGTCCTATTCGTCTTCTCATTAGTGCTGCCGATGATGTTGCTTCTGGAAATATGGAAATTTTCGTGCCAGTACGAGCAAAAGATGGAGATATTGGGCAATTATCCAAAACTTTTAATTACATGGTCAGTGAATTGAAAAGTCGGCGTAATGAGTTGATTGCAGTGCGTGATCAAATTGATGAAAGACGGCGTTTTTCTGAAGCTGTGTTATCGGGTGTAACAGCGGGAGTAGCAGGTATAGATGATAATGGTGATATCACCATTATCAATCGGTCTATTGAAGCGATGTTTGATATTCGCTCTGAGCACGTTGTTGGACAAAGTCTTTTATCTTTAAGCGCTGAAATTTGGCAGGTTTTTCAGTTTGTGCGTTCATTAGATCGTAAAAACCATCGTGAACAGGTCACTTTAAACGTTGCAGGAAAAGAGCGTGTCTGTAATGTTCAAGTTACGATGGAGGAGGATGATGGACAGGGGCAATCTTGGGTTCTAACAATTGATGATATTACTGACCTTGTTGCAGCGCAACGTACAGCAGCGTGGGCGGATATTGCGCGGCGTATTGCGCACGAAATTAAAAATCCTCTTACACCTATTCAGTTATCCGCTGAACGCATTCGTAAACGTTATAACAAAGCTATTACACAAGATAGAGAGGTTTTTGAGCGGTGTATTGACACGATTATTCGGCAGGTTGGAGATATTGGGCGTATGGTTGATGAGTTTTCCTCTTTTGCACGTATGCCCAAACCCAAAATGCATATTTTAGATATACGAGAATTGTTGCGCGAAGCATGTTTCTTGATAGAGGTGACGCGACATGATATTCATTTTGAGCAAGATTTAGGAACTCTACCACTTATGGGTGCATTTGATAACCGTCTCATTGTACAGGCTTTCTGCAATGTTATCAAAAATGCGAGCGAATCCATAGATTCAGTTATGCGAGAGGAAAATATTCACGGTCATATTCTTGTCCGTTCTTATCGACAGAAAGAATGGGTGGTTGTGGATGTTGTTGATAACGGGAAAGGACTTCCTAAAGAGCAAAGACAAAAGTTATTAGAACCCTATATAACAACGCGGGAAAAAGGAACAGGACTGGGGTTAGCCATTGTGCGCAAAGTTATTGAAGATCACGGTGGTTTCATGGAGCTTCATGATGCACCGGAGAGTTTTTATGAAGGTCGTGGTGCGATGATCCGTTTGATATTTCCTGCGGATGGGGGTAAGCAGGGTAATATTATACAAGCCATAAATCATAAGATAGGGGAATAGTATGGTATCAGATATCTTGATTGTTGATGATGAAGCAGATATTCGTGAGCTTGTTGCTGGTATTTTAGAGGATGAAGGTTATGAAACGCGCGTTGCTTGTAACTCTGATGAAGCATTGGCTCAAATTAGTGAGCGTATTCCAAAGCTCATTTTTTTGGATATTTGGCTACAGGGTAGTCGTCTCGATGGTTTAGCACTGCTTGATGAAATTAAAACACAATATCCGGCTCTTCCGGTCGTTATGATCTCTGGTCATGGTAATATTGAGACGGCTGTTTCCGCTATAAAGCGAGGGGCATATGATTTCATTGAAAAACCTTTTAAAGCTGATAGACTTGTATTGGTTGCAGAGAGAACACTTGAAAATTCAAATTTAAAACGTGAGCTTTTAGAATTACGAAAGCGTTCGAACGAGACATTAGAGTTGCTCGGAAAATCGACAGTTATAAAAAATTTGCGTCAAATCATAGAAAAAGTAGCACCAACCAATAGTCGCATCATGATAACAGGTCCTTCAGGGGCAGGAAAAGAGACTGTTGCACGAACTATTCATGCGCTCTCAACGCGTTCGAATGGGCCATTTGTTACAATAAATGCTGCAACGATTACTTCGGAAAGAATGGAAATAGAGCTGTTTGGCAGCGAAATGGAGGGAAGAGAGCGTAAAATCGGTGCCTTAGAGGAAGCTCATGGCGGTATATTATATCTTGATGAAATTGCTGACATGCCACGTGAGACTCAAGGGAAGATTCTTCGGGTTTTAACGGGGCAAACATTTGAGAGAATTGGCGGCACAAAACGTGTTAAGGTGGATGTCCGTATCATTTCTTCGACAGCGCAAAATCTTGAAAACCTCATTTCTGATGGGCGCTTTAGGGAGGATCTTTTTCACCGTCTTTCCGTTGTTCCTATTGTTGTTCCGCCCCTTTCAGCGCGTCGTGAAGATATTCCAGAACTTGTACATCATTTTGTAAAAACAATATCACAGCAGGTTGGGATTAAGCCGCGTGCAATCAGTGATGATGTGATTGCTATTTTGCAAACGCACGCTTGGCCGGGTAATGTGCGGCAATTACGTAATAATATTGAGCGTCTTCTTATTCTTGTGCGGGATGGTGATGGTCCTATAACAGCGGACTTTCTTCCCAGTGAAGTAAGTGATTCTTTGCCACGCCTTCAAATGGATTCAGATGAAAGTATAATGGATTTGCCGTTACGTGAAGCTCGAGAATTGTTTGAAAAGAGATATTTAGTGGCGCAGATTGGGCGTTTGGGTGGAAATATATCACGTACTGCTGAATTTATAGGCATGGAGCGTTCAGCTTTGCACCGTAAACTTAAAGCGCTTGGAGTTTCTTAAGCGATGCGTGTTATTATTTGTGGAGCAGGACAGGTTGGTTATGGGATAGCAGAGCGTCTTGCTGCTGAAAATCATGATGTTACTGTTATTGATATCGAAACGAGATTAATTGAAAAGATTCGCGATACATTGGATGTGAGAGGTTTTGTTGGTCACGGTTCACGGCCTGAAGTTCTTTTGGCAGCGGATGCAGACAAAGCTGATATGTTGATTGCTGTTACTTTGTTTGATGAAGTCAATATGGTAGCTTGCCAAGTAGCACATTCATTATTTAATGTGCCCACAAAAATTGCTCGTATTCGCTCACAATCTTATTTAGAGCCACGTTATAAGACGCTTTTTTCCAGAGAGAATATTCCCATTGATGTGGTTATTTCGCCAGAAGTTGAAGTTGGGGAAATGGTTTTGCGCCGTATTGCTTTACCTGGTGCAATAGATGTTCTTTATTTTTGTAATGATGATATTGTTGCGCTAGCCTTGGAATGTATGGAAGATTGTCCAGTTATTAATACACCTTTGCGTCAATTAACAGAGCTTTTTCCAGATCTTCATACGACGGTTACCGCTATTAAACGTGGCGCGGAATTATTGGTTGCACATTCAGAAACGCAATTACGCGTTGGTGATATAACCTATCTTGTTGTTTCTCGTGAACAGATGCGTCGTGCTGTTGGGCTTTTTGGTCATAAAGAACAAGATGCACACCGCATGATTATTGCAGGGGGTGGTCACATTGGCCTTTATGTTGCACAGGCGATTGAAAAGCGTTTCCATAAATTAAAATTGAAGATTATAGAATCGCATAGAGAAAGAGCTCTTACAATTGCTGATCAGCTTGAAAAAACGACAGTCTTATACGGTAACGTGTTAGATCCAGTGATTCTTCAAGATGCGGGAATTGATCAGTCCGATTTAATGATTACATTGACCAATCAAGATCAGGTTAATCTCTTAAGCGCTATTATTGCTAAAAGATTGGGCTGCAAAGCCAATATGGTATTGATTAATAATGTTGCCTATCAAGAATTTAGTCGTGCTGTTGGTGTGGATGCATATCTTAATCCCCATAGCGTTACAATATCGAGAATTTTGCAACAAATGCGCCGTGGGCGTATTCGTTCTGTTCATTCAGTTTTTAATGGCCGAGCAGAAATTATTGAAGCTGAAGTGATGCAAACATCTTCATTAGTTGGTAAGTCATTATCAGAGCTCAATTTATCAGATGGTTTGAGAATTGGTGCAATTTATCGCAATAAGACAATAATACAGCTTTCGGCAGATACGCGTATTTTGTCTGGTGATAGAATAGTGATTTTTGCTCTTGCTGATAGGGTTCGTGATGTTGAACAACTCTTTCGCGTAAGTTTAGAATATTTTTGATGTATTATCTATGGATATTTGTACTTTTTGGTATAGTGGACAATTAAGATTGGTGGATAGGCTTTGTTTGTCTTCAATGGTTAAAACTGGACAGCGCGTTAAGCTTTTTAGTTATGATAAAAAAATAGATAATCTCCCTGCTGGTGTTGAGCTGCATGAAGCCGAATCAATTTTACCACGCTCAGCAATTTATCGCCTTGATCCCGATTTTTCTGATGATAAACTAGGGTGTACAATTGTTCAGTTCTCGGATTTTTTTCGTGTTATGCTGATGAAATATCAACAAGGTGTTTGGTTAGATACAGATGTTTACCTTGTTAAACAATTTCATCCAGATGCCGATAAGGTTTGGTTGGCAAGAGAAAATAATACAAGAGTAGGCGTTTCTGCACTTTATTTTCCGCCCAATAACCCTATTATAAAAATATTTGAAGATTATTGGGCAGGCACAGAAATTATTCCTCATTGGCTTGGGTTTAAGCGTCGTGTTTGGAGACCGTTCTGGTTAAAGAGGAAAAAAATGCCGATTTTACCGGGAAATCTTGGCGTTACAATATTTGGCAATGATGGTATTTCACGATTAGCAAAACGATATGGTTTTTTTCATGAAGCAAGGGAAAAGGAAACTTTTTATTATTGGACTGGGCGAAAAACTGAACGTATTTTTGAACCAGCTTTTGGCGTAAAGCCGCTTACAGATTCACGCTTGATAGGCTTTCATATTCACAGAAAGACAAAGACCACGAAAAGACCTCAGGAAGGAAGTTTTTACCATTGGGCGGTATCTCGCATTCCTGATGTTCATCATTTGTTTAGGTAGAGTTATTATTGCTATTTTAACTATTGAGATTTTAATCTATCTTATACATCTCTTGATTGTAGCTTGCACAAGAGAGTAATGTTAGCATATGGATAAAAACATTGAATGTGTAAAGAGCGGTTGTTATATGAACGGAAAGTAAAAATATGAGTGATCCAATGAAAACAGCATTAAGCCTTGTTCCTATGGTTATTGAACAAACCAATCGTGGTGAGCGGGCCTATGATATTTTTTCCCGTCTTTTAAAGGAGCGGATTATTTTTATTAATGGTCCTGTTGAAGATGGTATGGCAATGCTTGTTTGTGCACAATTGCTTTTCTTAGAAGCGGAAAATCCTAAAAAAGAAATTAGTCTTTATATTAATTCTCCAGGTGGTGTCGTAACATCTGGTATGGCTATTTATGATACTATGCAGTTTATTCGCCCTCCTGTTTCTACGCTTTGCATGGGGCAAGCGGCATCTATGGGGTCTTTATTGTTAACAGCTGGAGCAAAAGGTCATCGTTTTACATTGCCAAACGCACGCATTATGGTGCATCAACCATCTGGAGGTTTTCAAGGTCAAGCTTCAGATATTGAGCGACATGCGCAAGATATTATAAAGATGAAACGGCGTTTAAATGAAATTTATGTCCAACATACGGGGCAAGATTATGAGGTTATAGAGAAAACTCTCGATCGCGATCATTTTATGACAGCAGAAGAAGCCAAAGCGTTTGGCTTAGTTGATGATGTTATACAATATCGTGCAGAAACTGAAAAAGAAGAAAAAGATTAAGAATTTTTATAGAAAAAACAGCTACTTTAAATCAAAGAGTTTTATAAAAAATATCGCAAAATAAGAGAAACACCTAAAAATATTGAGACATGCATGGTTTTCTATATGTCTTTTAGTTTTCATGATGAAAAGCTTCCTTTGAAAAGGCAAAGTGTTCATATATCGTGGTGAAAGGAAAGAAAAATGAGCAAAATTAGCAATAGCGGGAACGAATCAAAAAATACTCTCTATTGCTCGTTCTGCGGCAAGAGTCAGCATGAGGTGCGTAAGCTCATTGCGGGGCCTACTGTATTTATCTGTGATGAATGTGTAGAGCTTTGCATGGATATTATTCGGGAAGAAAATAAGTCTTCTGGGGTTAAGGTGCGTGATGGTGTTCCTACGCCACAGGAAATTATAACAGTTCTTGATGATTATGTTATTGGTCAGCAGCATGCGAAGCGTGTTCTTTCTGTTGCTGTGCATAATCATTATAAACGGTTGGCGCATCAGTCTAAAAGCAATGATATTGAGTTGGCAAAATCAAATATTCTTCTTGTTGGTCCAACGGGCTGCGGTAAAACTTATCTCGCACAAACATTAGCACGTATTATTGATGTACCTTTTACGATGGCGGATGCGACCACTTTGACTGAAGCAGGTTATGTGGGGGAAGATGTTGAAAATATTATTCTTAAGCTTCTTCAGGCAGCAGATTATAATGTTGAACGTGCACAGCGTGGTATTGTTTATATCGATGAGGTTGATAAGATTTCTCGTAAAGCAGATAATCCTTCTATTACAAGAGATGTTTCGGGGGAAGGAGTTCAGCAAGCGTTATTAAAAATTATGGAAGGAACGATTGCTTCTGTTCCTCCTCAAGGTGGACGTAAGCATCCGCAACAAGAGTTTCTTCAGGTTGACACCACAAACATCTTATTCATTTGTGGGGGAGCTTTTGCAGGTTTAGAACGGATTATTTCAGGGCGTGGTGAAAAAACTTCTATTGGTTTTTCTGCGACCGTTAAGGCTCCTGATGAGCGTTGTGTCGGTGAAATTTTTCGTGATTTAGAGCCTGAAGATCTTATAAAATTTGGTTTAATACCAGAATTTATTGGACGCCTTCCTATAGTCGCTACCTTAGAGGATTTAGATGTTAACGCCCTCATGCAAATTTTATCACAACCTAAAAATGCATTAGTAAAGCAATATCAGCGTCTTTTTGAAATGGAGAATGTCGAGTTAGCATTTCATGAAGATGCTTTACGTGTTATTGCAAAGAAAGCAATTGAACGTAAAACTGGTGCTCGTGGTTTGCGTTCAATTATGGAGAAGATCCTTCTTGAGACGATGTTTGAGCTACCGGCTCTTGAAGGCGTTCAAAAAGTGGTTATTTCGAGTGATGTCGTTGATGGGAAAGCGCGTCCTCTTTATATTTACTCAGAACGTGCAGAAGATAAAGAAAATGTATCAGCATGACATTGTGCGATGCACAATATAAAAGGTGGTAATGAATGGTATTTGATGGGTGTTTCTAATAATATCATTATAATGCTTGATTTATGTATGAGTAATTACCACTTCATGTACAGTGAAGAGCTGAGGTTTTCTAAAGGTGAGCTGGTTGTTGTAGGTAGCTCATAGGCTCCAGAAAGGAGAGTTATGCAATATATTGATGAAAAGACAGATGAAGTAAGAGATGGGGTTTATGCTGTTTTACCTCTTCGTGATATTGTTGTCTTCCCCCATATGATTGTTCCACTTTTTGTGGGCCGCGAAAAATCAATTCGTGCTCTTGAAGAAACGATGGCGGTTGATAAGCAAATACTATTGGTGACACAAAAAAATGCTTCTGATGACGATCCAAAATCAGAGGATATTTATCATATTGGTACATTTGCTAATATTCTTCAACTTTTAAAGCTTCCTGATGGTACTGTAAAGGTTTTGGTTGAAGGAACTGCACGTGCAAAAATTAGTCAATTTGCTTTAAGTGAAGGTTATCATCAGGCTTTTGCAACTGTTACAGAAGAACCTAGAGAGAGTGATGTTGAGATTGAAGCTCTTTCAAGGTCAGTGATTGCTTATTTTGAAAACTATGTAAAGCTTAATAAAAAAATCTCTCCTGAAGTTGTGAATGCGATTGGCCAGCTTGATAATCCTTCTAAGCTTGCCGATACGATTGCTTCTCATTTGATGATTAAACTTGCAGAAAAGCAAGAAATATTAGAGCTCTTACCTGTGCGGGCCCGTCTTGAACGTGTTTTGTCCTTCATGGAAGGAGAAATTTCTGTTTTGCAGGTTGAAAAACGTATTCGTTCGCATGTTAAACGGCAAATGGAAAAAAACCAACGAGAATATTATCTCAATGAGCAGATGAAGGCTATTCAAAAAGAGTTAGGAGCAGGTGATGATAGCCGAGATGAACTCTCTGAATTAGAAGAACGTATCAAGAATACAAAACTATCCAAGGAAGCGCAGGAAAAAGCTGGAGCAGAATTGAGAAAATTACGGAATATGTCTCCTATGTCTGCAGAAGCGACAGTTGTACGTAACTATCTTGATTGGTTATTAGCAATGCCTTGGGGTAAAAAATCTAAGATTAAAAACAATTTAGATTTTGCTGAAAAGGTCATGAATAATGAACATTTTGGTCTTGAAAAAGTTAAGGAGCGAATTATTGAATATTTGGCCGTACAAAGTCGCGCGTCAAAGATAAAAGGCCCCATTATTTGTTTGTTAGGTCCTCCAGGTGTTGGGAAAACATCATTAGCGCGCTCTATTGCAAAGGCAACGGGGCGTGAGTATGTTCGTATCTCATTGGGAGGTGTCCGGGATGAAGCAGAAATTCGTGGACATCGCCGAACATATATTGGCTCGATGCCTGGAAAAATTATCCAGTCTATGAAAAAAGCAAAAAAATCTAATCCGCTTTTCTTGCTTGATGAAATTGATAAAATGGGACAAGATTTTCGTGGCGATCCTTCATCTGCTTTATTAGAAGTTCTTGATCCTGAACAAAATGGTACGTTCATTGATCACTATTTGGAAGTTGAATATGATCTTTCTGATGTCATGTTTATCACAACTGCCAATACGCTTAATATTCCAGGTCCGTTAATGGATCGTATGGAAATTATTCGTATTGCTGGTTATACTGAATGTGAGAAAATGGAAATTGTTAAACAGCATCTTTTTCCAAAGGCACTAAAAGATCACTGTTTGTCTAAAAAAGAACTCAGTATTTCTGATGGAGCACTAAGGTCAATTATTCAGTTTTACACACGTGAGGCAGGCGTTCGTAACCTTGAGCGTGAACTCATGAAAATTTCCCGCAAATCCGTTACAAAAATTCTCAAAACGCATCAAAAATCTGTAAAAGTTACAGAAAGTAATATTCATGATTTCTTGGGTGTTAAACGTTATCATTACAATCAGATTGAAGGCGAAAATCAAATTGGTGTTGTGACAGGCCTTGCGTGGACAGAAGTCGGCGGAGAGTTATTGACCATTGAAGGAGTTATGATGCCCGGCAAAGGTAAGATGACTGTAACTGGAAATTTACGTGATATTATGAAAGAGTCCATTTCAGCGGCCGCATCTTATGTGCGTTCTCGTGCTGTTGATTTTGGTATTGAGCCTCCACTTTTTGAAAAACGCGATATCCATGTTCATGTTCCAGAGGGGGCGACACCAAAAGATGGTCCCTCTGCTGGGATTGCAATGGTGACAGCAATTGTGTCGGTCCTTACAGGAGTAGCTGTGCATAAAGATATTGCAATGACTGGTGAAATTACTTTACGTGGACGCGTTTTACCCATTGGTGGATTAAAAGAAAAACTCTTAGCAGCTCTTCGAGGAGGGATAAAAAAAGTACTTATTCCTGAAGAAAATGCAAAAGATTTGGTTGATATTCCTGATGATGTCAAAAATAATATGGAAATTATTCCGGTAAATCATGTGAGTGAAGTTTTGAAACACGCTTTGGTTCGTTTTCCAGATACTATTGAATGGAAAGAACCCTCTACAGTGGCTGTCCCAATCCGGTCAGAGAGCAGTGATAGTGACGGAATACAGATTGCGCACTGATTCACTTATCTCATTTATAACGGCATTTTTTAGGTGGCAGAAGGCGTTGTTGAGGTTATTATTTTGTTTTTTGTTGGAAAAAGTGAAAAATTCCGTGAATAACTGTGATTATTGCTAAAAAAACAATGTTTTGGATAAAAATAAGACTTCTGTTTGCTGTACTTTTCAATAAACTGACCAATAACATGATTAAGTCATGTTCAGGTAATATAGGGAAAGGAAATATTTTATGAATAAAAGTGAATTGGTTAGCTCCGTTGCTGAAAAGGCAGGTGTTTCGAAAGCGCAAGCTGGTGCTGTTGTTGATGCTTTTATGGCTTCTGTAACAGAAGCTTTAGCTTCAGGGGGAGATGTTCGTCTTCCAGGTTTTGGCACTTTTGAAGTTTCTCATCGTGCTGCAACAAAGGGGCGTAATCCTTCAACTGGTGCTGAAATCGATATTCCAGCACGTTCTGTACCCAAATTTTCTGCAGGAAAAAGCCTTAAAGAAGCAGTTAATAAAAAATAATTTAAGCTACATTAAAAAAACCCGATTTATTTATAAGCGGGTTTTTTTAACACATGTGTTATGTGCATTTTTCATATAAAACTTTGAGATCTTTGCGATATTTTTTATTTTCATGTATTGCTGGAAATATATTTTTTTAGTCATTTTCAATGAAATATTGCACTGTATTAATTGAGCACGGGTATGGCTTATAAAATGTAATATTAACTTTTATTACGCTGAAGTGTTACGGTATTTATTTCAAAACAAGATCCGTAAATAATATGAGGCGGAAAACTCTGTAAAGTCCATAAAAGTTATTATATATCACCATTTACGCTTAATAAAAGTGCATGTTGGTGCCACCGTGCTATCTATTTTCTCAGTTCCTATAATGTTGCGACTAGCCCCAGATATCTGAGACGAGTGCATAAGGGATAGTTTTATTCTTTTACTCTTATACGCCAACCTTTCTTGTGACACACCAAGAGGATAATTTTATTGATTTATTAGAGAGCCTGAAATGAAAGAATCTTTTGATATTCAGATTTGGTTTTCAATATTGTGATTTTTCTTGGCATTTGAGAGGGGAGAGATAGCTCCAGCTCTATCCTACAAATATTTTTTCCATATCTTTATTTCACTTGTGATATGCAAGCGAGTATTTTTCCTTCATCATACAAGAGTTAAAATGAGAGAACATCACAAATTTTGAGGGAGGAAGTTACAAAACAGAAAAATTACTCTTATAAAATAATATACATTACGTAATATAAAAACTATTAATAAAGATAGTACAGTATTACGTGTGTATTTTTCATCTATTTTTTTGATTATTCATAATATATTTATATGATTATTTTTTTTAGTCATTAAATCATATTAAATTGTTGATAGCGGTAAAGGTTTTTTATAGCCAAAAGTTATTTTACAGCACCTACATAATTGAATAAATGATGAAATGTAGGTAGTATTTATTGATTGGAGGAGACAGTCTTTAAAAGGCTTTAGAATGATTTTTTCACGAGAGTCATAAAGATCTATTCAGTAGGTGAGAGGCGAATCGTATGTTTTTTATAAACAGGAGCTCTTTGATTCTTTATCTGCTAACCACTGAGTACAATCATTGAGAGCTCTCGCTGTTATGGCTTGTTTTTTTACTAATTTTTTTTCTTTACTTGGTAAGCGTTTCCCTGAATGTTTAATAGAAGCAATAGGGGGAAAAAGTCCGAAATTGATATTCATTGGCTGAAAAGACTGTGTTTCTGCTTTTTCATCTATGATGTGTCCCCCCGTAATATGATTCAAAAGGGCTCCGAATGCTGTAGTTTGTGGGGGGAGGCAAGGGGAAATATGATGATATTCGGCAGCAGCAAAACGTCCAGCAAGAAGCCCTATTGCCGCTGATTCTACATAACCTTCACATCCGGTAATTTGCCCTGCAAAGCGTAGTTGTCTTTTTTGTTTTAAACGAAGGGTTTGATCAAGAATAATTGGCGAGTTGAGGTAGGTATTGCGGTGAAGACCACCAAGACGCGCAAACTCTGCTTTTTCAAGACCGGGAATCATTCTAAAAATACGAATTTGTTCACCATATTTCAGTTTTGTTTGAAAGCCGACCATATTATAAAGCGTTCCAAGTTTATTATCTTGGCGTAATTGAACGACAGCATAGGGTTTAACTGTAGGGTTATGGGCATTAGTTAAGCCCATAGGTTTCATAGGACCATGTCTTAACGTTTCAAGTCCGCGCTCAGCCATAATTTCAATGGGGAGGCATCCATCAAAATAGGGCGTTTTTTCAAAGTCACGAAACTCTGTTTTTTCAGCATTTTTTAACGCTTCAACGAATGTTTCATATTGTTCTTTGTTGAGAGGACAATTAAGATAATCTTTTCCTGTTCCCTCAGGACCAATTTTATCATAGCGAGATTGATACCAACAAATGTTGATATCAATACTGTCGGTATGGATAATAGGTGCAATCGCATCAAAAAAAGAAAGAGCTTTTATACCGGTTATTGCTTGTAATTTTTGAGTAAGTGCAGGCGATGTAAGGGGGCCCGTTGCAATGACAACATGTTTCCAAGCTTTAGGAATTTCTTGAACTTCTTCACGTTTGATTGTTATAAGGGGGTGGTTTTCGAGTGCTGTCGTAACGGTTTTTGAAAATCCATCACGGTCAACAGCAAGAGCACTCCCTGCGGGAACTTTGTTGGCATCAGCAGCTTTCATAATTAACGATTTTGCTAATCGCATTTCAGCATGTAAAAGCCCTACGGCATTTGTTAATGAATCATCGCAACGAAACGAATTTGAACAAACCAATTCTGCCAATTTATCTGTTTTATGGGCATCTGATTTTTTTTCAGGCCGCATTTCATGCAAAACAACAGGAATTCCTGATTGAGCGATTTGCCAGCTCGCTTCACACCCCGCAAGACCGCCACCGATGATATGAATTGGGATATCAAATGTCTTTAACATAATTGACTTTTAGCGTAAGCAGTTATGTATGAAAAGCATAGATTTTGTTTTTTTTAATATATTTGTTTGCTTTTTTTCTGTAATTAATGGTATAGAAACGCCGCTTGTATAAGGTTATTAGCTTGTAAGTTTGAGCGGATGTGGCGAAATTGGTAGACGCACCAGATTTAGGTTCTGGCGGGAGACCGTGGGGGTTCGAGTCCCTCCATCCGCACCAAAGCAATCCCTTAGGTGCTACGGATTTCTACGTGTCTGAAATTCCGCTTCATGGTAAATGTAACACTCGAAGTGTTAGAATGTAATGATTATTAGAGTGGGTTGATCCCTCTCCTTAGAAAAATGAAGGTGTTTAATGCAGGTTACCGAGACGCTTAATGAAGGACTGAAGCGCGAAATTAAGATCGTGGTTCCAGCGAAAGATTTAGAAGAAAAGTTGAATGAACGATTGGATGATACCAAGGGAAAAATCAAGCTTAATGGTTTTCGTCCCGGTAAAGTGCCTAGTGGGCATTTGCGAAAAATGTATGGTAAATCCTTTATGGCGGAGATTCTCAATGAGATACTCAGTGATGCACCCCGTTCTATTTTAGCAGACCGCAATGAACGTGCAGCGATGCAGCCAAAAATTGATATAGATGAAGATGAAAAAATTCTAGATGGCAAAGCTGATTTTACTTTTAGTTTAAAGTATGAAGTTTTACCAAAAATTGACATTAAAGATTTTGAACACATTACGGTTATCCGTGAAATTGCAACTGTTCCTGAACAGGATATTGATGATCAAGTCAAACGCGTCCTTTCTTCTACGCGTAATTATTCCCTAAAAGAGGGGAATTCTGAAGAAGGTGATCGTATTACCATAGATTATCAAGGTAAGCTTGAAGGCGTTCCATTTGAAGGTGGGGCAGATAGTGATGCACAACTGATTCTTGGGTCAAAACAATTTATTCCTGGTTTTGAAGAGCAATTGGTTGGTGTGAAAGCTGGGGATGCAAAAACGATTTTTGTTAAATTTCCAGATAATTACAGTGCGGCACATTTGGCGGGACGGGAAGCAGAGTTTGACATTACTATCAAAGCTGTCTTTAAACCAGATGAATTAAAAATTGATGATGAAGCAGCGCAAAAAGTTGGTTTAGAGTCTCTAGATCGCTTACGTGAGGTCGTTCGTGGGCAGATTGAAAGCCAATATGGTTCAGTGACACGTCAAAAAGTTAAGCGTCAAATTCTTGATGCTTTAGATGCTGATTATAATTTTGAGATTCCTGAAGAACTTTTAGAAGTTGAGTTTAACAATATATGGGCTCAGGTTAATGATGATTTGAAAAAGGCTGGGCGCAGTTTTGAAGATGAAGGTATTACAGAAGAAAAGGCACGGGAGGAATATCGTGTCCTTGCGCAGCGTCGTGTTCGTCTTGGTTTGGTGCTTTCTGAAATTGGAATGAAGGTTGGTGTTAAAGTTAGTGAGGATGAGCTAAAAGCAGCCGTTTTTGATCAGGTTCGCCAGTATCCTGGACAAGAGAAAGAGATTATGGATTTTTTCCGTAGGACTCCGGAAGCTGTTGAAAATCTACGTGCTCCGATTTTTGAAGAAAAGGTCATTGATCATTTATTAGCACAGATAAAAGTCACAGATAAAGAAGTGACGGTTGAAGAGTTGATGAAAGAATATGACGAATCAGATGTTCCTGAAGAAAAGCCGGCAAAGAAAAAGTCTGCAGTGAAAGAAACGTCTACAGAGAAAAAACCAGCTAAGAAAAAGGCTCCTAAAAAAGCTTAATATTTATGCAAACAGAACAAGCCCGATAGAAACGGGCTTGTGTTGTAAGATTTATGTTCTGGGGTTACACTGAGAGAATGGTTTTAGATAAGCCATGAGTATATTTTAAATATTGGTAGTGGATTGGCAATGAGCATCATTGATACGCGTACTCCTGATTCTAAGCGTTTTATTTCTGGAGTTACAGGTGATTGGGAAGTCATCATTGGCATGGAAGTTCATGCGCAAATCATATCAAATTCAAAACTTTTTTCAGGAGCATCAACAAAATTTGGTGCAGAGCCGAACAATCATGTATCACTTATTGATGCAGCCATGCCAGGTATGTTGCCTGTTCTTAATCAAGAATGTGTTCGTCAAGCGGTTCGAACGGGGTTAGGATTAAAGGCGCATATTAATTTAAAGTCTGTTTTTGATCGCAAAAATTATTTTTATCCAGATTTACCGCAGGGGTATCAGATTTCTCAATTTCGCTATCCCATTGTGGGAGAGGGAAAGATTATCATATCTGTTGGTCCAGATTCGAATGGCCAATTTGAGGATATTGAAGTGGGAATTGAGAGGTTGCATCTTGAACAGGATGCTGGAAAATCGATGCACGATCAACATCCAACGATGTCTTTTGTAGATCTTAATCGTTCTGGTGTTGCTCTTATGGAAATTGTTTCCAAACCTGATATGCGCTCATCAGATGAAGCCAAAGCCTATATGACAAAATTGCGTACGATTGTTCGTTATTTGGGCACTTGCGATGGCAATATGGATGAAGGTTCTATGCGTGCAGATGTCAATGTATCTGTTCGTCGTCCTGGTGAAGATTTTGGAACGCGCTGTGAAATTAAAAATGTTAATTCTATTCGCTTTATTGGTCAAGCAATTGAGTATGAAGCGCGTCGTCAGATCGCAATTTTAGAAGATGGAGGCGTCATAGATCAAGAGACTCGGCTTTTTGATGCCGCTAAAGGTGAAACGCGTTCTATGCGCTCAAAGGAAGAAGCGCATGACTATCGTTATTTTCCTGACCCTGATCTTTTACCATTAGAATTTGATCAAGCATTTGTGGATGCTTTGGCAGCAGACTTACCAGAATTGCCTGACGCTATAAAAGCACGTTTTATTAAGGAAATGGGATTGACAGTGTATGATGCTTCCATTCTTGTGACAGAAAAGGCTATTGCTGATTATTTTGAAGAGGTAGCGCGTGGGCGTGATGGAAAAATAGTTGCCAATTGGGTGATTAACGACCTTTTAGGGGCTTTAAATAAAGATAATCGTGAGATTGAAGAGTCCCCAGTATCGCCAAATCAATTGGGAAGTATTATTGATCTCATAAAAGAAGGAGTTATTTCTGGAAAAATTGCCAAAGATCTTTTTGAGATTATTTGGAATGAGGGGGGTGATGCACGCCAAATTGTAGAAGAGCGAAATATGAAGCAGGTAACGGATACAAAGGCTATTGAAAGAGCTGTTGATGAGATCGTTGCTAATAATTCTGATAAAGTTGCGCAAGCAAAGCACAAACCTGCTTTAGCTGGTTGGTTTGTTGGACAGGTAATGAAAGCAACAGGTGGTAAGGCAAATCCCCAAGCTGTTAATGAATTGGTTAAGATGAAACTTGGCATAGATTAAATTTTTATGGGGTGGAGAAGAAGCCATACATATGATATCTTCTTGAAATTAAAGGATAGCACGTTAACCTATCAATTGGAATTGTAGTTGAATTTACGAGTAACTTTTTCGATAATTTCAATCGTTAATAATTTTATTCCAACGATTAATTTCATGAGCGCACTAAATGAATGGAATAGCAGATGGCTCGTTTTTTTAAGCAAATCTTCACATGGTGGAATGGCAATACCATTGGTACGCGTTTTTTCACATGGCGCAAAGGTAAGCGGATAGGGGAAGATCAATTTGGAAATATATATTATGAAGGAGGACTTCATAAGGATGGTTATCCGCACCGTTGGGTTATCTATAAAGACTATTCTGAGGCCTCTACTATTCCACCAGGTTGGCACGGCTGGATTCATCATCGCTGTGAGTGTCCACCAACACAGGAGGATTATCATCCTTATGAATGGGAAAAGCCTCATGTTGCAAATATGACAGGAACAAGTGAGGACTATCGACCAAAGGGGGCTATCACTTCCAATGGAGAGCGTTCTTGTGTGCATGAAGATTATGATGCGTGGTCACCTAAAAAATAACATGTTTTAATGTGCGTGTGTATTTTTGTCTTATTTGACTCTATGTTATGAAAAGAATTATTTTTTTAAGGTGCGATTGATTTTGATATGATGAGATTTTTTTTATTGTTAGGGGTGAGGCATTTTTTATATATTTTTTTAATGGGAATTTTAGTGTTTTTATCCTTAAATAGTGGAGTGCGGGCTGAACGTATTAGCAATGGAATTGCTGTTTTTGCGGGTCTTGACAAAATCACGGGGCGGACTACACGTTTTGAAGTTACTCTTGGTAAAATTTATCAGTACGGTGCATTACAGGTAACTCCACGTGCGTGTTATACGAGCTCTAAAGATGAACCCACGCGTACAACAGGTTTTGTTGAAGTCAATGAAGTGACATTAGATAAAAAAATACGGCGTATTTTTACAGGATGGATGTTTGCGGATAGTCCTGGTTTGAACGCTGTTGAGCATCCTATTTATGATGTATGGTTAAAGGATTGCAAGCAGAATTCTCAAGATCTTCCTCTTCAATGATTAGTGTATTATCTATTTATAATACATTGATTTATAATGGTTATTTATCATTTTACAACTTAATAGGAGGTTCAAATTCCTATGATTACCTCATTTAAAATTTTTTATATTGAATTGATCCAAACTATTCTCTTGCGCGTTAAAAGTGACGGATGTGTAAATAAGACTGTCTAAGAAAGGAATAAAAAACTCCGTCATGAACTGTTTAAATTCAAAGATGCATCATTAGAATAAACATATTTTTTCAGTGTTTCATAAGAGACAGTTCTTGAATTATATCTGTAAAAGGTTGAAATGAAAGGCTTGTTTATATTTGTTAAAGAGATGAACTGACGCTTTTGCATTTATGAGGGAAACAGACTATCAAGTAAGTAATTCATCATGAAACACTAATTATTATATCTAGAGAACGCTGTATTGGTATTTTTTCTCATAGAGATGTCGCTTTTCGTTCAAAGCGTAGAAGCAATGCAGGCTATATTAATGGAAAAATTGAGATTTAAGATTCTTTAAAGTTTATCAATCGAAGTATAGCTTGGTTAAAAAATGCAATAATCAATATATTTCTAGTAAGAAAATAATGTTTATATATTTTTATTATATACCACACTCATAAGTGAGTTTGTCTATTTGTAAGTTCTTGTATATTGCATGATAACTTCACATTTAAGTAAGCAGAATACCATTAAGTTTGTAAATCATATTCTTGGTATCCATGTTTTTTAAAATCTTTTGTATAAAATACACGTGTTTTCATGTAGAGCTATTGAAAATTTTAAAAGAGGCCTCGAAGAGGCGTTAAAAAGATTTTGCATCACTGGGAGTGGTATATTTCTTTTGTATAAAGAATAACCCATTTTCTGAAAAATACGAGATTTTATACAATGAAAGTTTCTAGTCACCACCATAATGATGTTTCCCGATTGCCGAAACAACCTAAAGAACCTTTATTGAATGTTCCATTTATTATAGTTGTTTTGATAGCATTTTGTTTTTGTCTTTATTGCATTTCTCAGTATTTTTTTTCTCATCAGTTTTATGTTGAAAGCCTTGAGTTTTTTTCATTTATACCAGCATTGTTTAAGAGGGATCCTGTAGCATTTTGTTATACCATGGTGAGTTATTCATTTATGCATAGTAGTTTTAAACATGTTGCTCTTAATATGGTTTGGCTTTTGGTTTTTGGCTCTCCTTTAGCAAGGCATTTTGGTGTTTTACGTTTTTTAATTTTTTGGGTGTTAACGGCAGTTATTTCTGTTTTGACTTATTTTACATTTCATCAAGAAAGTACCATATCACTTATTGGGGCGTCAGGTGCCGTATCTGGAATGATGGGTGCTATTGCACGTTACGGTTTTCCTAGTGGTAATCTAGCTGTCAATGCGCAGAACGAAAAACTTTTAGGACCTTTATTATCTGTCAAAAAAGCTCTGTGTTCTAAGGGGGTTCTTGTTTATATGAGTGTATGGCTGACGACTGATTTGATCATAGGTATTTCTTCTATTTTGTTTGAAGAAAATGGCATCTCAATAGCATGGGAAGCTCATATTGGCGGGTTTTTTGCGGGTTTTTTGTTGGTTGGTTTTTTTGATGTTTCACAAAAAATTAAAAACTAGAATCTAAGATATTGATGTGCCACATAAAGAGCTATTGTTGCTGCATTTGAAACATTTAATGATTTAATATTTCCAGGCATGTCAAGGCGTGTTAAAGCGCAAACGGTTTCGCGTGTTTTTTTACGTAAACCTTTACCTTCTGCTCCTAAAACAAGAGCAATTTTATTCCCTGTTAATGCTGTTTCTAGAGGTTGGTCACCTTCTGAATCGAGACCAAAGCTTGTAAAACCTGTTTGATGAAGTTCTTGAAGAGCTTCAGCGAGGTTTCGTACGGTAATATAATGAATCATTTCCAGAGCTCCAGATGCCGCTTTCGCAAGAACACCGCTTTCGTGGGGAGAGTGACGGCAAGTTGTAATAAGTGCTTTAGCTTTCAATGCAACTGCAGAGCGCATAATAGCGCCAACATTATGTGGATCGGTAATTTGATCCATGACAATGACCAGATCAGTATTGGTTAGTTCCGACAGTTTGCATGGTTTGAGGGGGAGAGTTTCCAGAACAATACCTTGATGAACAGCCTCACTTCCAACAAGCGAATCAAGATATTTGGGGGTGCATAATGTAACAGAGCAAGGATAATCTGATTCGGATATATTTAATCGTTTTAAGGCATTTTGTGTAACGTAAAGACATTTTAAAATTCTTTTTGGGTTTTCTAAAGCAGCCTGAACAGAATGAATACCATAAAGATAGATGATCCCTTGCTGTAAAGAAGCAGCTTTCTTCTTTGGGTGTGTAAAAGATCGAGAAGGAGAGCCTTTTGTATCGCGATATCGGCGACGCAAACGAGCATAATGAGAATTTTGTGATGTTTTTTCTTTCATAGCTTCTTTATAGCGTGTTAATAAGAAAAATAGAGAGAAAAAAATCTATGATTTAAAATTATGAGCAGGAAATTTGTACAGAACTGTATTTATTCTGTTGACAGATACAATAGTAATCGTCATAACCACTTCGCAATCAGATTGAATTGAATGGGTATTCAAGATGGTTGTCGTGATGTCTCATTGCGTGACTTTATCGGTGTAATGGAGGGGTGCCCGAGTGGTTAAAGGGGGCGGACTGTAAATCCGTTGCGTATGCTACGTTGGTTCGAATCCAACCCCCTCCACCATTCATCGAAGGAGAGTTAGTACGTGGGTCATGCGGGTATAGCTCAATGGTAGAGCAGCAGCCTTCCAAGCTGAATATGCGGGTTCGATTCCCGCTACCCGCTCCAAATGGTTGTTGATGATTGGGCAAATAGGTATGATGGAGGATATTCCATTTATAGATTGGGTGGGGTTTTGCCTCTAAGAGTTGTGGTTATTGGGCTGTTTACAGTCTGGTCAGACTCATTTTTGCAGGACTGACCCTAGGTGCTAACAAAAATAGGGAATAAAACAAGAGATTAATAGCAATGGCGAAGAGCAAGTTTGAACGAACAAAACCGCATGTTAATATTGGTACGATTGGTCACGTTGATCATGGGAAGACCTC
>NZ_JBHIOG010000058.1:0-30425 GCF_042195435.1 Bartonella sp. CL162QHHD | reverse complement strand
GCATGTTTGATTTTTTTGATTTCACTGGTTAATTCGTATTTTTTGCACATAGAGATACCCTCACAATTTAATGTGATAAACGTTTGCTAAAATTTGGAATGGAAAATTTAAAAGAGGGGCACCCCCGCCGCGCCCGTGCTTTCATTTACACTGCTTTAGATTAGACCCAGACAATCTCTAATTCACTATAAGGAGAGAGACGTTCAGTATAGGTTTTTATTTTAGTAGACCCGCCGACATTTTCACGAATAACAGCAATGCCATGAATATTGGCATTTTCATAAACATGTACGTTATTTGCTATACGAGCGTTTTCATAAACCCTAGCATTGTCATAAACATAGGCATTATCATAAATAATAGCCTTGCCATACACATGAGCATTACCATAGACACGGGAATTATCAGAAATAACAGCATTGCCATAAACATGGGCATTATCATAAACATAGCCAGCAATGATAGCATTGTCATAAACCCGCGCATGACCATAGATATGACCACAAGTGACAGCATTGCCAAAAACTCTTGCATTTTCATAAACGTGACCATTTTTAAACACAAGAGCCTCATCATACACCCAGCAATTTCCCTCATGAGAGAGGTTATCTTCCTTTTCAATAAAGCCACCCAAGGCACCAGCTCTAACATCAGAAAAGTCTTTTAATGCTTTAATGCGATAAAGGGTATGATTACCAAATACACGCGTTTCATTTGTGAGTGCAAACTTCTTTTGCATAGCACAATTCCTTCATAAAGAGATTTAAATTTTTAAATGAGATATTTAAAGGAGGGCGCCCCCGCTGCGCCCACGCGTTATTTAAGCAGCGTCTTTTAGTGACTGATTATCATCACAGATATCATTACGAATTTTTGCACGGCTATTGACAACAGCATTGCCATAAATTTGCACATGATGATCAATATTTGATTTGCCATAGACCTTGGCATTATCATAAATCCTTACAAAGCAACCAACACGAGCCGAGCCAGAAACCTTGGCATAACCATAGATACTTGAATAATCCTTAATCCAGGCATTACAAAAAACATGGGCATTATCATAAACGCGCGCCCAGACATAAATGCGTGACTTGCCATACACATGGGCATTGCCAAAAATATAGCCACAAACATAGGCACTTTCATAGACACGGGCATTGTCATAAACCTTGGCACCATTAGAAATAGTAGCATTATCACTAATTACGGCATTACCATAAACATGCCCACAGACCTTAGCGTTATCATGAATTTTTGCAATATCATAAATATGAGCGGTTGTATCAAAAACCAATGCCTTGCCATTAACGATAGCATTGCCATACACCTTGGCACCTCTAAAGATTTTAGCGTCATTATAAATTTTAGCATTTTCATAAACAGTTGCATTGAAAAGAACCGCGGCATTATCATAGACCCAGCAATTGCCATCATGGGATAAGTTACTTTCATTTTCAATAAAACCGCCGAGGTCCCCCGCCTTAACATCATCAAAATCTCTTAGAGCACGTATACGGTGTAAAGTAAGACCATCAAAAGTGAATTTTTCATTGGTAAATTCGTATTTTTTTGCAGGCTCTTGTTGATTAACAGATGTGATTTCGTTTGCAATATTAGAGATAACGGGGATGTTTTTTACTGTATTTTTCATAATTAAACCTTACTGATTAAATGTTTGTTATTGACACCTCTATAGAGGCGCCGGGTGCTAACAAACACGGCAGTAAGTCCGTCGTTACACTTTTCCCATAAATGGGTATTGTATGGTGTAACTACACCCGACAAAATCACTATATATGCTAACAAAAGCATAAAAGATAGTCAGTTTTTAATAGGATTAGGTTTATCGCAACCTATTCGCTTACTGTTTAGTGTTGTTAAGCACTTAAGTATTCATATAACAAAATACGTATTTATTGTCAATTATTATTTTATCTTTTTTGATATTTTTTAAATACGTTATGTGTTGATAATATCTTATGCTTATTAATTGCTTCTTTTATATTTATGTGCTTTTAAAGCTATATTATGGGCTTTATGAAACGATTGCGTTATTTTCTGAATCTATACATTTATAATATTTAAAAACGCTCTCATAATGCGTATTTTTAGCTTTATAACCTATCATTTTTTTACTAAATGAATTTTAAATTTTTTGTGAATTTTGTTTATAAGGGGCTTTAATTTAAACGACCTTAATAGCACTGCGCTCTTATAACAAATGCTTTCATTTGCATTTTTGCTTTCTCTATAGCTGTTATGTTCTTTATAGCCATGGTATCATTTTTCATGTTCATAAGAGAAATGATAAATAGGATAATTGTGATTTATTGCTTGTTATGAAAACATCTCAATAGAAACTGATCATTATAGAGATGAGCAAAATCCCTTTTAATAAACTTTTGTCATTTTTGTCAGTTCTTTTTAGAACCTATATCATTTTTTTTAAATGATAAAAAATTAAAATCATTATATTTCAACAAGTTAAGTTTTATGAATTTTTCAAAATACAACTTATTAAAACAACCATAACAAATAAATACAACTATAAATATATATTTGTCAGTTTGTGTCAGTACATTGAATCGACAAAAGTGATCATTTAGTGAATGATTAAAACGTGTCTTATGAGAGTATGTGATCTTTTAAAGCCTTTCAAAAGAAAGGGATTATAATCATAATAAATGCTATCAAGACCATTATGGTTGTGAGTTTTGGAGGTTTAGGGGTTTTTGGGGGTTTTGGAGGTGCTTTTTACGCCCCCTCTTTATATATTTTAAAAATCAAAATAAAAGTCATTATATTTCAATATGTTAATTTTTATCAACTTTTCAAAAAAACAACCTATATCAATAATACAACCTTTAAATTCAATCAATAACATACGTTTTGTAGGGGGTTTGGGGGGTTTAAGAACCTTCAAAACCTATAAGTAATATAAGAAAATGAATATACATAACCCTCTTTAAACAAAGCTATCATTTTAGATTACGATATAATCTTTTAAAGGCAATCCAAATAAGAGTATCTAAAATTGCAAGTTTCTTCTTTTTAGAATAACGCATATAGACTATCCTTTCAGGATTATATGTAAGCAACTTAACAAAAGAGGTATAGAACCTATAGGTTATAAGACCTTATACCCCTTGTGAGGTTAACATGCCTATCATCTGAGCATGCCAAATCTATTCAGTTTCTCTTATTTCTAATTTTGGTAAGTTCTTAACGATTTTCATTGTTTCTAAACTTACGGTAATAACCCTTTGAAACAACTCCAATGGATAAGCAGGGTTGCCAACGGTTTCAACAGCATAGCGATTGGCATCATTAACAATGCCACTCTTCTTATCTGTCTTTACACATTGACGTTCCATAACCCATTCAAGAGAGATATCTGTCATGATGATATTGCTATTATAAGTAACTGTTGATTTATTCTTTTCCTTACTATCCTTAATTTTTGCGAATTTCATTTCAGTCACATAATAAAACTTTTCTGGATTAGAGATATCAGTTAATTTTGGATTACCCTTTTTAAAGGTCACAGGATAAGGCTCTACAGTTTCATAATTCACGTGCAAATGACCCAATTCATGCCCTGCTGTTACAAATTTCCAAAATCCTTAGCAGTTTTTACACAAGGGATACGAGGCAGTTCTTTGCATAAGTTATGAGCATAACGAGCACGATAATCTTCTGAATGCAAGAGACCGTAAACATAATAAAATAGATCATCTTTAGTAATTTTTTCATTAGGATAAGCGGCTTTAAAATATGCTAATTCTTCATCAGTTATGGCATTACGCATTTTCTTATTTTAGTAAATAAGCTATTGTCATACTATTTTTCTTATCAAGCGACAATCAATGGAGTGTCTCTTGTTGTCTCTAATATGTAACAGTTCCAATAAATTTGGTCTATTCTATGAATAAGAGTCTTTACTTTAAGCTCAAGATTATATTACATGCAACACCTTAAAATTAAGAAGCATATAGAGCATATGATTGTCATTTAACAGTGTCATTGTAAAATCTTCACAAGCGGGGGAAATGATATGGTTTGCACAACACATAAAGCAAGTGTATACAGTACAGTCTATGCTTTTCTCTCAGATGTTATAAGTATTACTCTCATCAAAAAATTAAAAAATTGTTACGCGGTTGGCGATTTTTTCTGTGACGCTGATGATATGGTTCATTTGGTTGCTCACTTTGAGGGCACAATGAATGCATAGATTTTTTTTCACTTTTATTTTTGCGGCTATTTTGTGCCTTTTCTCGTTGCCGAGTTTTGCCCAAAACATTCGTGAGAAAGCGATTAATCAATCAGAGAGCATCCAACGACAACAAACGCAAGAACAGCGTTTTCAACGATTGCACCGTAGAAACGAAACCCATGGGGTATTTTTGCCAGACGATGATACCACATCTGCCTATGGTGCTTCGTCTGGTACAACCTGTTTGCTGATCAAAAGCATTGAATTTGTTGATGCTCAGTTGATTTCTCATACCGACCTTCATGAAGCCATTTCTCTTTGGGAAGGGCGGTGTTTGGGGATTGCCGAAATCAACAAAGTGCTCAAAGCGGTGACCAAGCTTTATATGAAGCGCGGCTATATTGCGGTGCGGGCTTATTTGCCTGAGCAAGATTTAAGCGGCGGTCATCTCAAGATTGTTGTTGTTGAAGGCATGATGGAAGATATTACCCTTGATGGGCATAAAGTTGAGAGGAGACTTCAAGGAGAAATCACCACGGCTTTTCCAAACCTTATTGGAAAGCCGATCAATCTGCGCCAGATAGAGCAAGGGCTTGATCAAATCAATCGGCTTTTCTCACGCCAAGCCACCATTAATCTTGGTGCGGGGAGCAATTCGGGTGGTTCGATACTCGATGTTCATATTGAAAAACAGAAACCTTGGCTTATTACGCTTTCCAGCGATAATCTTGGCGCTAAAGCAACAGGGCTTTATCAAACGCGCTTGAGCCTTTCTTTTGATGATCTGTTAGGGATCAATGATCAATGGTCGTTTAGCTATCAGCGTTCTATGGATGGTAGTCCGTATCATTTTTCTCACAAGCGTCCCAATAGTGATACTCTAACGGGATCATTTTCTCTACCCTATGGCACTTGGACAACAGGTTTTGATGGGACGTGGAGCCAATATCATTCAAGTGTTAAGGGGATATTTTCCGATATTATGACTGCGGGTAAGTCTTTATCGCTTACTCCATGGATTTCACGGGTTATTGACCGTGATCAAGAGGGAAAGACCTGGCTTACGGGACGCTTAACATGGAAATATTCTGATAATTTTATTATGGGCAGTCGGGTTGATGTTTCCAGCCGTAAATTGGCTATTGCAACCTTTGAGCTTGATCATTCGCGCAAGTGGCTTGGAGGAGAATTAAGCGCGCATATAGGGTTTCATAAGGGGTTGGCAATTCTTGGCGCTTATGACGATAAAGAGCAAGAGAATACAACAAAAAATTCACCCAAAGGGCAATTTTCCAAATTGTCTTTTTCCCTAGGCTACGTGCGTCCTTTTTCGCTCAAACAATATAACTTTCGCTATAACACGCTGTTTTCAGGACAATTATCACCCGACACATTGTTTAGTTCAGAGCAAATATCGCTTGGTGGCAGTTCCTCTGTGCGCGGGGTGCGTGAGGCGATTTATTACGGCAATAATGGGGCGTTTTGGCGCAATGAATTGTCGCTGTTGTTGCCAGGTTTTTCTTCGAGAATGGGGCGTAAATTTATAAGCCAATTTGCCCCTTATATGGCGCTTGATCTGGGGGCTGTAGCCAATGATGCAAACAAAAACAGTTTTGGCGGGAGCCTCGTTGGGGCAACTCTTGGTTTCCATGCAACCGGAGACATTACGGATATTGATGTATCTTATTCGAATATTTTAACCCAATCGACAGTGCGAGAAAAGGGAAATTCGACAGGGTTATTTCAAGTACGGGCATTATTGAGATTTTAGAGCAAAGGGGCGGTAAAAATATCGCTGCGCTGTTTACATCCCTTTGGGTTGTTTTTTTAAGAGATAAAGAATTTTATGAGGAGCTGAAGATGCGGGGATTGAAAAATCAAAAGCATAAATTGGGATATGGATACAAGCGAGGAAAGCGCGTTCTTTGTGTTTTGCAGCGAGGGATCCATAAGGGGCTTTCACTTGTTTTAAGTTTTTGCTTAGCTTTTCAGCCTTTGTTGTTGCAAGCACAAGCGCTTGGAGCGCGAAGTCCTGTTGCACAAGAGAGCCAAGGGATTAAAGCAGCTGATGGGGTTGGCTCTGTTTTCCGCCCCACGGTGGGGAAAGCCGGCAATGATGTGCCGCTGATTGATATTGTGCGCCCCAATGGACAGGGTCTTTCTCATAACAAATATGACAGTTTCAATGTTGATACCCATGGCGTGATTTTGAACAATTCGACTGAGGAAGTCTCGCGTTCACAGCTTGGGGGATTGGTGCCAGGCAACGGCAATTTGCGTTATAGCGGTGCAGCAAAGGTTATCCTTAATGAAGTGGTGAGTGCCAATCGCTCGCGTCTTGAAGGCGTGAGCGAAGTACATGGGCATATGGCGGATGTTATTATCGCCAACCCCAATGGGATTACCTGTAACGGTTGTGGCTTTATTAATACACCACGGGTGACTTTATCGACCGGACAACCGATTATTGGAGCCGATGGCGCTTTGAGTGGGTTGCGTGTTGAGGGTGGTGATATCACCATAGGCTCTCGTGGGGCTGATGGGAGTGCATTAGATATTTTTGATCTTGTTTCGCGCAAGATCAGTGTCGGGGGTCCTATACAGGTCAAAGGAGATTTGGCTGTTATCGCTGGTCACAATCATTTTGATTATCACAAGCGCGAAGCAACTTCTCTTGGTTCTGATGGCAAAGAGCCAGAATTGGCGATTGATTCCAGTGAGTTTGGTGGAATGTATGCGGGGCAGATCCGCGTGATTGCCAATGATAAAGGCGCCGGCGTTAAAATGCGCGGAGACATGGTTGCCAATGCAGGCGCCATGAGATTGACAAGTGATGGCAAGCTGGTGATTGCCAAAGCACGCGCCAAAGGAGCGGTGAAGGCTCACTCCCACCACGATAGTGTGCATGTGAAAGATCTGCTTTTTTCAGAAGAAGCGGTTGAACTGAAGGCTTTGAAACATGTTGAATTGGCTGAGCAAGCTCGCGTTGCGGCAAGCGGTGCTGTTGATGTGCACGCCGATGTGATCAAGCTCCAGTCCCATGCTCTTCTAGCAAGCGGTATTGGGAGTGATGGTCAACAGTCAGCGACGGGTTCTTTGCATTTACAGGCAGCAAAGCTTGAGGCGGGGAATGGGCGGATAGCCGCCGGTGATCTTTTAGAGATCCAAGCAGCAACAATTGATCTAAGCCGCATGCAAGACAATGATCAAACAGGGGTTTCTTCCCTTGGCGATCTGACCATTAAAACCAATCAAATCACCGCTTTAAACAACCATATTGGTGCCAAGGGGAATATTGTCTTGAGCGCCGATGATGGGCTCACTGTAGGCGCTGGACATTATAGCGCCGGCGGCTCTCTTTTGGTGGAAGCAACAGAGCTTACATCACGTGCGCGCTTAGTGGCAGAGCAAAAAATTGACCTTTATGCGCATCACGGTGCCCTGATCCAAGAAGGCACTGTCTGGTCTAATGGGGAGATAACGCTGGATGCCCATGGTGCCCTCAATCATACGGGTGATATTGTCAGTATGCAGCAGGTTGCATTGACAGCGGGTGGCATGCTCACAACCGGTCAAGAGAGTACGATTTTAAGTTATGATGTGGTTTTAAGTGCTGATGCTTTAACCCAAGCAGGGACTGTGGAAGCCCAAGAGGGAGCATTAACCCTTCAAGTGCGTGATGGGGTTGCAAATAACGGCACAATGCGCGGTGAGAGTGTCGATGCTCATATTGGTGCATTTACCAATCAAGGGACGTTTATTGCAACCGATGATTTGCATTTGATGGTAAGCACACAAGAAGGCGCCGATCCGCAACAAGCCTTTCTGAAGAATACATCCGAAGGTGTCCTTCAAAGTGGTGGTGTTTTTGTTGTGATCGCAGGGCAATTAGACAATGCCGGTGTGCTTGGCTCCAGTGGTGAGAATGTTGCCCTCAATGTGGCAGGAAATGTCAGCAATAGTGGGCTGATTTACGCCAAAAAATCTATGGATCTATTCAGTGATGGTGATTTAACCAACACACAGGGCAGAATTATTGCTGAAGAGGCTCTCACCATTGGTGGGCTGAAAGAGATACGTGCTGGTCATATAAATAATGAGGCTGGTCTTCTCAGTGCTTTAGCCGGTGAGATGAAGATTGTTGCAACGTCTTTTGTCAATAAAAGCGCTGAAACGACAAATTCAGACCAACAAAACGCTACACATGATGAAGGTGCACATGTTTTAGCGCGGGATGGTTTGCGCATTAATGTGGGCAGTTTTGAGAATGTTGATGGTCTCATTTCTACGCAAGGGGCAGTTAATATTGTTGCTGATAGTGTGATCCAAGCAGGGCACATAGAGATTGAGCGTGGTGACCTTCAACTGACCAGCCACGGTGATTTAAGCAATAGTGGCACAATAGAAAGCAATGATACCATTGCTTTGCATGCGCAAAACACTCTGAACCAAACGGGGCGCATTGTCTCTAAAAAGCGGATAGAGCTTTCCAGTGATGGCATCTTGACGCTGGGCGAGACAAGTGAGGTTGGCGCCTATGATGTAACGCTGAAGGCAGGCACACTCACCCAAGCAGGGCTTGTGGAAGCGCAAGGCGGAGTACTTACTCTCAACAGCCATGATGTTTTAAGCAATTCCGGTATCATGGTGGGCGGTGTTGTTGATGCAACTCTCGGGTCTTTAGCCAATTCCGGTCAGCTTTTAGCCAGTGACAGTTTTACGCTTATAGCAGAAAGCCATGATCCGTCATTGGGGCAAGTTGCTCTGGTTTTAAATGGTGAAGACGGAGTTCTCAAAAGTGGTGGTGCTTTTGTCTTAACCGCAGATGTTTTGGACAATGCCGGCAGTATTGGTTCAAGTGGTGATGGGGTTGCGCTCAATGTGAGCGCTGATCTGAGCAATAGCGGGCTGATTTATGCCAAGAAATCTGCCATTTTCTCCTTAGATGGGGATTTTATCAATAAGTTTGCCGATGTCATTGCTGAAGACAATCTCATCATCCGTGGTTTAAGTGGAGAGCGGGCTGGTCATGTAATCAACAGCTCGGGTCTTTTAGAAGCCGTGTCAGGCGATATGACCTTCGATGTCTCAGCTCTCACCAACATGCGCGAAGGTGGGGTTGAAGTTAGCGATAAAGTGATTTCTCACAGTTACGTGCGAGGAGAATGGGAAAATATCCCAAATGTTGATAAACACACAAGGATCAAGAAAAATATCGACACTACGATCATTCGTCAGCAGCCTCATTTTACCAATAATGCGGCACAGATTTTGGTAGGGCGTCATCTCACGGTCCATGCCGGTGATATCCGCAATAGCTATAGTTTGATTGCTGCTAATGGCAACATTGAGATGCAGGGTGATACGCTGCTCAATGAGGGGCGTGATTTAATTGAAACAACCAAGATTGTAACTGAAACACGCTACAGATATAAGCAATGTAGTATCACAAATCCAGCATGTATAGGGCAAGGTGCAGAAGAATGGGATGGTCCTACTTTTACCCAAACACCCAAACGTACCTATGATGCTGTTTATGGCACGATTGAAGCTGGTGGCACGCTTGATGCCAAGTTGACAGGCTATATTGACAATCATGCGGTGCGTGAGGGGGTTGAGCAAGTTGGCTTAAGCTCTGGCGATAAAGGTTTGGCTGGTGTTAAAAACACCGATTTTGATGGCTCCAAACCACTGATTAGTGATGATCGATTGGACGGCATCATCAATGGTTTGAAAGGGCACAAAGGGCTTTTTGCACCAAGCACAAAAACACCCGCACCAGAATCCATACAAGTGCCAACGCAAGATGGGCTTAACTCTGTCAAGACAGAGTTAGCTGGCAGCCAATCACCGGATGTGCCGTTTTTAGTTGAGACGCGACAGGACTTTATCAACCCAAGTAAATTTTTAGGATCGGACTATTACTTAAAAAAGATTGGCAATTATAAGCCTGAGCACGTGTTTAAAAGATTGGGGGATGCTTATTTTGAATATCGTCTGGTGGGTGAGCAAATCTTTGAACTGACAGGCAATCGCACTCTTCTTGATGTTGAAGATCCTAACGCTCAAATGCAAAGGCTTTATGACAATGCTGTGGAGCAGCAGGGTCCTTTGGGGTTAGTGCTAGGCAAGCCCTTAACGCCTCAGCAGATTGCTGGGATCAAAAAGGATATGATCTGGCTTGAAACTCACCTTGTCGACGGACAAGAGGTCTTAGTGCCCCACGTTTATTTGGCGCCAACCTCCTCTTCAGAACAAGGGATAAAAAACGCACAAGGATTGCAAGGAAACCTTGCCAGTGCACGTTTAAAAGGCAATGGCGTCACTATAGAGACGGACCGTCTTACCAATAGCGGTGCTGTGGTAAGTAATGATGCACTGCACGTTTCGACCACGCAAACATTGTTTAATGATGGTGGTTTTTTAGATGCCAGAGGTGCTGTAGAACTCACCAGTAACGGTCTTTTAGCCAATTCTTCCGGTGTTATTCATGGTGATACGGTTACCATGACGGGTGATACGATTGTCAATAGTACCGCTAAAATCCGTGACACGAATGAATATGGTTTTGTTGATCGAGCTGGGCAGAAGGGACAAATTCTCTCTGATCATGAATTAAACATTCAATCCCTTGGTGATCTTGGCTCAGAGGGTGGGGAATTCACCAGCGGCGGTCCGATGACGGTGATTGTCGGTGGTTCTGCTACGTTTGGTTCATTAGTGCTAGAGAGTGACCATAAGGAGACATTGGAAAAAGGGCATTATAACGCCCAAAGCAGTGAGCACCGTTTGACAGAAGTCAAAAGTGATGGAGATTTGACCATTGTCACAGGTGGTGAACTGAACCTTGAGGGAAAGTTTAAAGCCAAGGGCAATGGTGATTTCACCAGTGGTGGCGCTCTCACCGTGACTTCGGTGCAAGATTTTAACAGTTCTGATTTGGATGATAGGGGCAAAGAAGGCGACAAATCGAAGCAAAAGAATAAGTTTCGTCAACAATCAACAGAAGTTACTACAAACAAAACCACGATAGAAGCAGAGGGCGACCTCTCCATGCATGCCAAAGATGGGCATCTCACACTTGGTGCGGCAGGGCTATCAAGTGGTGGTCAGACGCATTTGGCATCAGATACGGGAAAAATCAAGTTTCTGACCAACAAGGATCAAGATTTTAAGGATGTTTATCAGCGTAATGAAAACCTTGTGTGGTGGAGTGAGAGCGATAAAGGTTACCTTAAGGAGACCATCGAACATGTCACCATAGATGCTAAGGGTGGCATAAAGCTTGATGCGGGTGATGGCTTTGTTGTTGAGTATGAGGCAACTGGTGATTTAGACAAATCTCTTGAGCAATTGTCTCGCTCTCCAGGCATGGCATGGATCAAGCAACTGCGTGATGATCCAGAATTATCCAAGCAAGTGGATTGGCAAGCAGTTAAGGCTGAATTTAAAGACTGGGATTATAAAGCCCAAGGGCTGACAGAAGCCGGTGCGGCTATCGTGGCCTTGGCTGTCACGGCGGTTACGGGCGGAGCAGCCTCGGGCGCTGCCAGTGCCATTACCGGTGCTTTGGGGCTTGGCTCGAGTACCGCCATGAATGCGGCGATACAGGCAGGTGTCCAAGCACTGATTAACAAAAGCGCTGTGGCTCTTGTCAATAATCGCGGCAACATTGCCGGCGCCTTGCATGAGCTTGGCTCTTCAAAGAATGTTCTCAGCATTGTCTCATCGATGTTAACGGCGGGCTTAACCAGCCAACTAACGGAAATGGCAGGTGTTGGACAATCTTTGCCAAAAACCGCTCCTTTTGTCGATCGTATCGCCCTTGAAGCGAAAAAGAACTTGATCAAAGCCGCCATTGGCACAGGCGTGCAGACGGCTCTTGAGGGCGGCTCTCTTGACAAGAACTTTTTTAACAATCTGCGCATCGCCCTGTCTGATACGGTTGGCAAATCATTGGCGGAAGAAATCGGTACCGCCAAGGCAGAAGGCAAAATAGATACGGTCACACAAATCGTTGCCCACGCCGGTCTTGGCTGTTTAAAAGGCGCTGTTGCGAGCGGTGCTTGCACGGCCGGTGCTGTGGGGGGTGCTGTGGGTGAAGCCACTGCTATGCTCCAGTTTCAATTGTGGGTGCAAGGTATTGTGAAAGAGGAAATGGGGGACCTAAACGGTCGCACCCCAACTCCGGAAGAGGAAGCGCGTATAAACGCAAAGATTGATGCGCAGTTTGCTGACTTTAGAGACCACACCATTGATGTTGCAAGGGCTGCTGGGGGCGTTGCTGCCGCCATTGCCGGTGGCAATGTTGATGCCGGCGCTGATGCCGCAGGTAATGCCGCTGCAAATAACTTTTTGAGTAGTGCACAACGCGCTCAGATGAAGAAAGAGTTAGAAGAGTGCCCTGATGATCAGTGTCGAAGAGATGTTAACGAAAAATGGTTCGAGATTGATGAACAACAAGATAGAACTTTTTCGACAGGAATTATGACTGGTCTCATTGCCGATACACCAATCAAGCTATACGAGTTAGCTGATGGCGCTGTGAAGAACATGATGTTACAAATAATGATATTTGCTAGCAATCCATGGGGGGGCGCGAAAAGGGCTGTTAAAGACATTGAAACAGGAGCGTCTTGGGTCGTGAGTGGACATGTGATTGATGATGCCTGGGAAGGTGCTGGTCAATTCTGGGGAGGTGTTGAGGATGCGTTTATAGGGGATATAGATTACGTAAAAGAGAATCTTGAAAAAGCGGGGGTTGACGGAGCTTTTAATGCTGGTTTTGAAACTGGAAGATTATCAGCCGGAGTATTAGAAAACTTTGCTGGAGGAGCTGGAGCAGCCAAGGGAGCTATAAATCTTGGCAACAAGGCTGTGATTAAGTTCATTGCTAGGAAAGATTTTGCCCAATTCGCTTCCAAGAAAAATCTTGCCAAACTTGCAGCTCAAGGAGATCCTGACAAACTAGCTGCTAGGAAAGAACTAACTAAACTCGCTGCTAAAGAAAAAAAGCTTTGGTTAAAAAAGAAACCCACTAAATTTACCGATAGCAAATTTGGACAGACAAACAAAGCCTATCAGAGAGATGATTTGTTTGATCCTAATAAAAGGGTTAACTGGATGGAAAACAAAAAAGAAATGTGGGGCACTAATATTGATAGAATGGAAACAGGAAGAGCACCGATAGGATTTGATGGTCAGCCTGTTGAGTTGCATCACCTAAAGCAAACACATGAGGGTCCCATAGCAGAAATTGGCAGTAAAGATCATAACAAATATAATTCCGTGATTCATGCTCCTTCTAAAACACATCAATCGCTTATAGAGAGAGACAAGTTTGGTAAGTGGAGAGAGGAATATTGGAAGGAACGCGCTAAAGGATATAGAGAACAAACAAACAATAATTTAGGAGGAATAATTGATATGAAATGGAGTATCATAGGGATAGATTTTGACAGATGGGGACAGGAGCACCGGCAGTAATTCTCTACGGTTGATGAAAAGAGAAAAAAGAAACTTATAAAATAATTTATGGAGGATAATTGATGAAAACCTATACCTTAGCGGATGTCATAGAATTAGTTGATAAATATGATGGTGATATTGTTAGTTTTGGGATTGCAGAAAATGCGGTTGATGATCTCGTGATTGAAAAAGCAGAGAAAGCTCTCGGTTTACAATTCACATCTTCCTATAAAGCTTTTTTAAAACATTATAAAGGGGGAGACATTGCTGGTTACGAAATCTATAGCCTTTATAAAGAGTGTGGAGAAGATATTCCTTTTGATGACATTGTTTTACAAAACTTAAATTATTATAGAAAACATGGTTTTGTGACACCAGAACAGCTTGCCGTTAGCAGAACAGATTTTGGTGAAACCTTTTACTTTGATTATACACAGTTTAGGGATGGTGAATGCCCACTCTATGTCATGCTTCCATCTGAAGATTGCGAATATTACGCTAGCAATTTTTATGAATTCCTTTGCAAAAGAATTAAAGAAAGCGTGGGAGTTGAGATACCTGAAGGTGACCAACCGATTGAAAAGATTGAGAACACTCCCACTCCGCAACCTATCCCTTTTTACGAGCGTTTTTGGAAAAAATTATGGGGGAAATGACATGGGGGGAGGAAATACGTAACGTTTATAAGGTATATGCAGCAGATATTCCGAGTAGTGGTATTATTTGCGATCTCTTAATTCGCTTCTAAAAAAAATCTTGCAGAACTTGCCGCTCAGGGAGATCTTGAAAAACTTGCGGCGAAAAAAGAACTAACCAACCTTGCGGCTAAAGAAAAAAAGAATTGGTTAAAAAAGAAACCCATTAAATTTACCGATAGCAAATTTGATCAGACATACAAAGTCTATCAGAAAGACGATTTGTTTGATCCTAACAAAAGGGTTAAATGGACAGTAAACAAAAAAGAAGTGTGGGGCACCAATGTTGAGAGAATGGAAGCAGGAAGAGCACCGATAGGATTTGATGGAAGGTCTGTTGAATTGCATCATTTATCACAAACGCCTGAAGGGCCCATAGCAGAAATGAGCAAAGAATCTCACCAAAAATATAATTCCGTAATCCATGCTCCTTCCAAAACACATAAATCGCTTATAGAGAGAGAAAAGTTTGGTAAGTGGAGAGAGGAATATTGGAAGGAACGTGCTAAAGGATTTAGAGAACAAAAAAACAGTAGTTTAGGAGGAATAATCGATATGAAATGGAGTATCATAGGGATAGATTTTGACAGATGGGGACAAGAGCATCGGCAGTAATGCTCTACGGTTGATGAAAAGAGAGAAAAAAGAAGTTTGGAGAAATAATCGATGAAAACCTATACCTTAGATGATGTTGCAGTATTAATTGATAAAGTGAATAAATATGATGATGAGATTATCAATTTGGGTAGTGAAGATGATGAAGAGAATGAAACAGATGATTTACAGATTGAAAAGGTGGAGAAAGCTCTCGGTTTACAATTTACATCGTCTTACAAAGTTTTCTTAAAAAAATATGGAGGAGGAGAAATTGGTGGTGAAGAAATCTATAGTCTTTATGATAATCCTATGGGTATTCCTGCTGGTGATATTGTTTATCGAAATTTAAATGATATAAAAAATGGTTTAGCAAAACCACAGCGGCTTGTTGTGAGTAGAACAGATTTTGGTGAGACATTTTACTTTGATTACTCTCAGTTTCAGGATGGTGAATGTCCACTCTATTTTGAGGTAATATCTGGAGATCCCCTTTATTATGCAAGTAACTTTTATGAATTCCTTTGCAAAAAAATTAAGGAACATGCAGGGGAAGATTCGTGAAAACTTACAATTTATCGGATGTTACACAATTAGTTAGTAAGTATAGCGATAGTATCGATTTTGGCTCGACAGATGAAGCAGTTGATGATGCACTGATTGAAAAAGCAGAGAAAACTCTTGGTTTGCAGTTTACGTCTTCCTATAAAAGTTTTTTAAAAAACTATGGAAGAGGGGAAATTTGTGGTGAGGAAATATGTAGCGTTTATGATACAAACTTTGAGATTGTTCGTAGTGATGATATTGTTTATAAAAACTTAAATTATAGAAAAAATGGTTTTGCAACGCCACAGCAACTTATTGTTAGTAGAACCGATTTTGGAGAGACATTTTTCTTCGATTATTCTCAATTCCAGAATGGAGAATGTGCACTCTATTTTGATTTTCCACCCAAAGATCCACAATATTATGCAAGTAACTTCTATGAATTCCTCTGTAAAAGGATTACAGATAATTTGAAGTAGATTTTTTTGTATGGTGGTTTTACTTTCAAATTGCAATGTTAAACCACCATTATTTTTTTCTTTTCAAGAATGCAAGCGTCGTTAATATTTTTTAGGGGGGAAGGACTTATGAAAACCTATACCTTAGATGATGTTGTAGAATTAGTTGATAAATATAATGATATTATCAATTTTCGTACTGAAGAAAATGCGGCTGATGATCTACGGATTGAAAAGGCGGAGAAAGCTCTCGATTTGCAATTCACATCTTCTTATAAGAGCTTTTTAAAAAAATATGTAGGAGGAGAAATTGGTGGTGAAGAAATCTTTAGCCTTTATAAGGAGTGTGGAGCAGATATCCCTGGTGGTGATATTGTTTTCCAAAACTTAAATGATAGAAGAGATGGTTTTGCAACATCAGAACAGCTTGTCGTGTGTTACGCTGATTTTGATGAAATTTTTTATTTTGATTATACGCAGTTTCGGGATGGAGAATGTCCAATCTATGTTATGTATCCATTGGATAATTGCGAATATTACGCCAGTAATTTTTATGAATTCCTTTGCAAAAGAATTAAAGTACACGCGGGAGAAGAGATACTTGATGGTGACCAACCGATTGAAAAGATTGAGAACACTCCCACTCCGCAACCTATCCCTTTTTACAAGAGTTTTTGGAAAAAACTATGGAAGAGGTGAAATTGATAGTGAGGAAATATATAGTCTTTCTAGAGAGCCTAAGTATTACATAAGTAATTTTTATGTAAAAGAATTACAGATCATGCTGGGGGAATGATGATGCAAACCAAAGATGTCACAGAGATTTTAAAAAGACTGGGCTGGGAGCCTTATCGTGATAACGTGGGGGATACTTTTGCGCATTATCATCTTCCCGATCGCATTATTGGCATTGGCTATGGTGTAAAAAATTATGGAGAGAGAGGCAAAGAGTTTTTGCTTTCGGCTGATCTCACCACCGCTGCTTATTGTCTTGCTCGGGAATATTCTAGAGGTGAAAAATCACAGCGTAAATATGGAGATGTGCTGTTTTACGCGAAGGAGGATTTTAATGTTAAAGCTCCGGATCTTTCCGAAAGCCATATTAAGGACGCTCTAAATAGAGTGATTGCATGGGCGCAAGCACAGGATATTGAAAAAAAGTTGTGCGAGGAAGCTACTAATCATTCTGCCGTTGCACAAGCATTACTTGGTGATATGGAGGCTTTAAGGAGTGATAGATCTACCCCAAAACTATCTGTGCCAGAATTTGCTGATTATAAAACAATGACATCGGATGATCGCCTGCTTTTTTTTGCACAGGCCTATAAAAATGGGGAATTAGACGATATTCTAACGCGCAAGAAGCCAAAACAGCGCTCGATAAGTCTCACAGCAGCAATGCGCGTTCTTAAAACACAAGGGTGGTTTTCAACGGAACCTGGAAAAATGTGGTTGATTTTGCCCGACCGCTTTATTCAATTTGATTTTGGTTTTATACGTCTTCATGATAATTACAATGTCCGTATTGAAGCTGAAATATCTAATGAAATGATTTCTGTCGCTTGCAATTGTATTCACTATAGTAAGGAATATTGGTGTGTTTCTCCTAAAAATATTTATAATTCTTTTAATACGATTGGGGGGGGGTTTTTAGTGGTTTTGGTAAAGGCATTGATATTTGTGTAGAGACATTAGATGAGCAAGAGCTTATCAAAATCTCTGAGCGGATAATACAGTGGGCACATGCCCAAGATTTACAAGCATCAATAGAAAGCAAAACACGTGTTCAAAAGTATAGCTACAATATACGTATAGTCTGGCATTTGGCTTGTTTAGCATTGACAGGTCAAATTGATGTTCTGAAATCTTATCAAAATTTTTTAGAAGCAGGTACGATTTCTGAAATTTTGGATGACCGTGAAGTAGAGAGATATATTAACCAGGCCGTTCAATTTGCTGAAGAATATCTGAAAATCCTTAATGAGCGAAAAGCTATAGATGATCGTCTTAGTTTACAAGATTTGTCTTTTCTTAATACAGTTTCTGAAGACTTAAAAAGGATGGACTGGACAGTCTATCGTGATAAAAATTACAATTGCAATGCTTATTTTATAAAGAAAGATCGTATCATTAATATAGTGTACAACCTTGATAAAAACGGAGAGACACCATTTGTTACCTTCAAGGTTTCTCTTTCAACACTTGGTTTTTCTACAGCTTATCGATCTATTTTCATCAATACTCCCCAATATACCGTTCTTAAAGAATCAGAAGAAGTTTATGCAGTTTCTAGTACTGAATTGGATGAAGGCAAGCTGAAACAGATCAGTGCGGATATTTTGTGCTGGGCTGATCGACAAAATGTGAATCAAATCATCTATGATTATGCGGCTTTGTCCCCAGACAGTGAATATGATTTTGCGAAGTTGCACCTTATTGCACTTATTCTTATTGGGGATGTTGAAAAACTCAAATTTTATAAGGAAAGTTTGAAGGATAAAAACTTTTCAGCTTTGATAAGGGAAAACATAGCACATATTATTGATAACGTCCTTGCTCTTGCACGCCGTTATCGGACTGGTTTTCCTAAAAACGCTCCGATTTTGAGCTTGGATCCGCAAACAGCATCTGTTGCTTCCAAAACTATTGCTGTTGAGGCGACAGAGGAAGCGGATGACACTGATGATCGTCTCACCATGGAAAGTGCTCATGCACTTTTAAAAAGCCTAGGCTGGTCAACCGAGAAAATCAATGAGAATGACCATATGGCAAGCTATCAATTGGCTGATCGTGAAGTAGACATTCTTTATAACGACGAAATTGCCAAAGATTACCCACAATTTGATAGCGCTTTTATGATTAGTACTGGCATTCTTTCCACCGCTTGTAAATTCATTGATCCTACCCACACGGAAGATATTCCAGATATACAGCTTAATTTTGAAGCAAAGGGGTTAGAAATCTTTGAACCAGAAGTTACTGCGGATCGCTTAAAGCAAGCACTTGATGACGCGCTAAAATGGGCGGTAACAGACATTGACCTTTCTAAAAGACTTCGCTCTGATTATGGCACTGCTCCTTGGAAAAAAAGCACTACGTCTAAAGCAAATGATACGGATTATGCTTTACTTCATCTTGGCGCTCTTGCTTTATTGGGTGATGCTGAAACCTTACAATCTTATCAGCAAAGCTTTACGGCAGAGGATCACCTAGGCTTTGACGAGAGCATCAACAAAACCCACCTTGAACGTGCATTAGCTTTAGCCAAAGAAGTAGCAAAGGTGAAGCAAGTGAGTTACGCTTTGATTAAACAGGTGGCAGAAAAGCTTGATGATCCACAAGAGGTTACCAGCAAGGAGCAACCCCGCTCGTGGAAAGAGAAAATAGTCAATTTTATCGGAAGAAAAGACAAGAAATAGCACCTAAAAAATATCGAAAAGATCTCAGAAATTTAGAAAATAAGGTGCGGTCCAAAGCCTTGATCACTAGTTGAAAAACTCAACAGTGGTGTGGCTCTGATCATGGTTTTGGTGCAAGATTTAAAGGAAATAACCTATTATTTCATAGATTATCAAAATCTCTTTTAATGGGCTTTTGTCTATTTTATCGGTTATGTCAGTTTATTTAACAGACGAATCTTATGATTTTAGTGAGTGATTAAAATGTGCTTTATGAAAAGCATATGATCCTTTAAGCCTTTCAAAAGATAGCTTGTAACTCATAAGAAATGCTATCAAGACCATTATGGTTATGAGTTTTGGAGGTTTAGGGTTTTTTGGGGGTTTTGGAGGTGCTTTTTACGCCCCCCCCTTTACATATTTTTCAATAAAAAATAAAAGTTATTATATTTCAATATGTTAACTTTTATCAAGTTTCCAAAAAAAACAACCTATATCAAAATACAACCTGTAAACTCAACTAATGCTATATGTTTTGTAGGGGTTTTGGGGGTTTGAGAAACCTTCAAAACCTATAAGTAATATAAGAAAATGAATATACATAATCCTCTTTAAACAAAGCTTTTGAAAACAATAAAGCTATCATTTTAGATTACGGTATAATCTTTTAAAGGCAATGTAAAAAAATCTAATTCTATTTAAGAGTGGATTTCTTAAAAGTCTTAAAGCAATCCAAATAAGAGTATCTAAAAGTGCAAATGGTTTCTTTTTAGAATAACGCATGATAAATTATTCCTTTTAAGATTATAGGTAATCAACTCACAAGATGATACGTTTAAAGAATTTACAAAAGTCCATTAAAGAGATCTTGATAACGTAATTATTTCCTATCTTAGTTTATCTCATAACAGATGATAAAATAGACTGTTAGTTAAACTAATACATAAGCGGATTTAATAAGATTGGCATGCCCATTATGTGAGCATGCTTTATAAGTTATTCAGTTTCTCTAATCTCTAGTTTTGGTAGGTTCTTAACGATTTTCATTGTCTCTAAACTTATGGTAATAACCCTCTGAAATAACTCTAGAGGGTAGGCAGGGTTGCCAACGGTTTCAACAGCATAGCGATTGGCATCATTGACAATACCACTCTTTTTATCAGTCTTAACGCATTGACGCCCCATAACCCATTCAAGAGCAGGCTTGCCATTGACGATATACTCATAAGCTTCAAGAGGGATATCTGTTATGGTAATATTGCTATTGTAAATAACAGTCGATTTATCCTTTTCCTTACTATTCTTAATTTTTGCGAATTTCATTTCAGTCACATAATAGAATTTTTCGAGATTAGAGATTTCTGTCTGTTTTGGATTACCCTTTTTAAAGATCACGGGATAAGGCTCTACATCTTCATAATTCACGTGCAAATGACCTAGTTCACGTCCTGCTGTTACAAATTTCCAAAAGTCATCAGCACTCTTTACACACGGGATACGAGGCAATTCTTTAGAGAGGTTATCAGCATAACGGGCACGATAATCTTCCGAATGAAGTATACCGTAAACATAATAGAATAGATCATCCTTAGTGATTTTTTCATTAGGATAAGCTGCTTTAAAATGTGCTAATCCTTCATCAGTTATGGCATCATGCCTCTGTAAACCAACAGTTTTGTTTTCCTCTATAGAGTCTGTAAATAAAAGGGTTTGTTTCTCACTTTTACTTTTTGAAACCGTAGCATCTTCATAGATATATCTTGGAAAGCATTGACTATTCTCCATCACTTGAAATTCAGGCACATTCTTAGTCATAATAACAGAAAAATCTTTCTTTGCTCCCGTACCTGTAATTTGTATTACTCTATTTTCAACCGCTTGCCCCATTGGAAATATACATGGAATTTGGGCAACCATTTCATTAAAGGCACGATTGTAATAGAGCCATTGTTGTGTAAAAGGACGATATAGGCTTTGAATAAGGCATGTGTCTTCAAATTCAAAAATCTTTCCTTTAGTTAAATGTTTCTTAAGATTAATACTCCAACTAATTTTGCTTTCATCGGCATTAACAAAATTATCTACAGTTTTAGTACGTGTTTTACCGTTATCATGTGTATAAACACCATTAAAACGCTCCACTTCACTATTGTAGAAAGTAATCATATTACTCATATTCTTCGCGAGAGTTTCATTGCTTGCATTGTATGCCCAAGCATCACGATTGGTTTTTAGACCACAAGAATAAATCTCAAACAGTTTTTTACTATGAGGTTTCTTATCACCTAAAGCTAGGAATGTCTTGAAACTGTCATCACGTTGACCAAGCCAATCATTATGCTTATCCGGTATAATTATTTGCCAACCTTGTTTGCTCTGTGTAATACCATCAATGCTACCAAATTTTTTAATTGTCTTAAGCTTTTTTTCTCTTGTGAGATAATCTCCAATATCACGGAAATATATTTTCCCACGCTGTTGAGATTCTGGATTTTTTATGAGAATAGAGATAGCTATGGGAGCCCGTGATCCAGAACCAAAAATCTTACCACCTTCTTTTCGCGAAAGTTCTCCAGAGGTTCGTTGATTACCCCGTAAATGGAAAATATAAAGGCTGCTAAATTCCTTAACGAGGCATTTTCTTAAACCATTTAAAGAACATGCATTAATAAACCCTGCGTTTGTCACAAAACCAATAATACCACAATCTTTTATACGGTCACTAGCCCATCGAATTGCTCGTATATAGCTATCATAAAGTGCTTGCATATTGATTGATTCAGATTGAGCAGCATAAGTTTCACTGATACGATTATCTAATATGGGATAAGGGGTATTCTTCGCATTATCATTAGCACTTTTTTGACCAGTTGAATAAGGCGGGTTGCCGAAGATAACTTCGATAGTCAAATTTTTCTGATGTTCCAAATATTCACTGTTTTCTTTGAGTATACCTTCCATAAGATCTTGTTTTTCAATCATTCGAAACGTATCAGTCAAACCAATATGCTTGAAAGGGATATAATTTCCTTTCATAAGACCATGATAGGTTGCTTCGATATTAATGGCTGCTATGTAATAGGCTAGCAAGACAATCTCATTTGCGTGGATATCATAACGGTATTTATATTCCATATCCTCTGGTTTGATGAGATTGGATTGTAATAGCCGTGTGATAAAGGTCCCAGTACCCGTAAAAGGGTCAAGAATAGAAACACCACGTGATCCTAGACTTTTTCCAAATTCATGACGCAACACATCATCAACAGAATGAATGATAAAATCAACAACCTCAATGGGAGTATAAACAATGCCTAATTTTTCTACTGTACGCGGAAAAGCATAACGGAAAAATTCATTATAAAGCTCTACAATTAAACTTTGTTGTGCTTCAAGAGTGGTAATTCCACGCGTGTAAAATTGTACACTCTTAGAAATATTTTTGAGATCTTGAGATTCTTCTTTAGGGGTAACTTTATCAAGGACATTGAGTACACGTTGTAAAGCACAAGATACGGGATTCTCTTGAACAAACTGATGCCCCTCAAATAAAGCATTAAAGACTGGACGCGTCACAAGATGTTGCGCAAGCATTTCAATCGCATTTTGTTCGGAGATAGTTGTATTTAAATTACTACGTAATTCGGTCATAAAATCATTAAACACACGCCGTGTTTCAGTTTCTGATTTCGTCAAAACCTCAGTTAAGCGTGTGATATGAGTTTGAGCAAGATCACCAACATTTATTGCCCATTTTTTCCAATAGCTAGGGTCGTAAAATCTATTAACAATAGCAGCTTTAATGACATCTTTACATTTAGAAAAAAGGGGGAGTTCTCCTTGTTCTTCACATGTGTGAGAGGATTCATAAGTTGCTAACCCAATATTAAGTCCTGAATACTCTAATTTTGAGCGTATAGGTAAATCATCAATAACCGTGGTCGTATCTTCTAACGCAAGTTCTTGAGAAGCAGCAACAATTTCAAGAGCATCGCTTACGTCTTGTTTTTTGTGCATATGGTGAATTATTTTATTAAAGTTATCATCATGAGCACGTAAAGCATTGAGAACTTGCCAGATGACATTATACTTTTGGTTGTTTTCTAAGGCTATTTCCGGCGGAATATCAGCGGGTATCCCAACGGGTAGAATGATATAGCCTCTTTTTTTACCCTCTGCTCGACGCATTACACGTCCGATCGCTTGAATAATCTCAATTTGACTTTTGCGCGGGTGTAAAAATAGAACAGCATCAAGAGCGGGTACATCAACACCTTCAGAAAGACAGCGTACATTGGTAAGTACACGACAAGTATTTTCCCCCGCATCTTCCTTTAACCAGTCAAGTTGTTTTGTACGCTCTTTAGCACTAAAGGTTCCATCAATATGGGCAAGGGTACAGTTAAGAGGAGGAGCATCTTTATAGTTTTTATGAAGAGCGCGTAAAGATTCTTGCACTTTTTCTTTTTTGAATCTTTTGCATATGCGTTTAGAAGTATCAATATCTTTGCAAAAAGCTAAAGCTCTACGCATGGGTTTGGGGTCATCTTCAAGATCAAGTTTCAGATCCATTTTGGTAAGGGCTCTATAACAGCCATTAATCTTGGTCCTATCATCGAGAATAAGTTCATAATTCTTATCGGTAATCAGATGTTGAATGGATTGACTTACTTCTTCTTCGTTGACAACTAATATGATAACTTTACAAGGTGATAACAGCTTATCCTCTAAAGCACGTGAAAAGTTGTAAGTGTAAAGTTGTTTGCCATAGAGTTTTTCATTATCCATGGACACCAAAACGTTATTGGATAAGAAAGCATTCCTTTTCAGTTTGTCACTAAAGATCTTTGGGGTTGCTGTCATGTAGAGGCGTTTTTTGCCTCGAATAATGCTATTGTCATGAACCTTGATAAATTCAGATTCATGCTTTTCTGTTCCCAACACAACACCAGTTGTTCTATGGGCTTCATCACAAATGATCAGATCAAATTCAGGTAACCCATGGGTATTTTGTGCATCCGAAATCACTTGGATAGAATGATAGGTTGAAAAGATGACCGTCATTGCATCTGCTAGGTTTTCACAAGCTTCTTTGGCAAGGGCTTTCGCATCTGTTGTAGCAGGGAGAACAAGATCTGATGTTTCCATGCCAACAATATCATCTTGGTTTTTACGACGCTTGCCTACTTTCGTATCAGAACAAACCGCAAAGGAACGCAACGGGACTTGTGCATCGGCTGTCCATTCACGGATTGTTTGCGAAACTAAAGCCAGAGAAGGAACCAGAAACAACACACGCTTGCCTGTTCCTGCTATGGTTTCTGCTATCTTAAGGCTAGTGAAAGTCTTCCCCGTTCCACATGCCATAATCAGCTTGCCACGATCTGCTTCTTTTAACCCTTCACAGACTTTCTTGATGGCTTCTTCTTGATGGGGACGAGGCTCTTTTGTTGATTTCAGAAGAACTTCTTGTTTTGTTGCAAATATTTGCCAATCTATCCGACTGTTTTCCATATGACGAAGGTCAATACGATAAACGGGTATCGCTTGTCCTTTAATCATGGCATTCACATTGTCACTTAATTCCACTTCTGTGGTATCAACGAGAAGACGATATTTAAAGATGTCTTTTCCAGAGGCAGCGATAAAGCTATCAATATCCTTTTTACTAATCTGATGATCTGCTTTATAAAACTTACACTGAATAGCCACATAGCCTTCTTGATGACGAAGCTTAGCAACCAGATCAATGCCGATATCATTTTTATTCCAACCTTCACGCTCTTCAGCCCATTCATAATAGGTTTCTACCTTTTCATATCGTCCATAATGGAGAGGGTCATGCATAAGATAAGCCATGACAAGATTTTCGAACAGTGTTCCCAATTCACGAGGTGATTTTGCTTGTTGACGATAATATTCTAAGAGAGAGCGTAAAGAGACATGTTCATGATCAGAATGATGAGGGCGAAGCATAAAGAATAAACTCCATGACAATATATTCTATTGATTAATTCTCTTCAAAAGAATCAAAATGAAGCTTATTAAATCCATTTTGAATGAATAGTGTGAAAAATTCGGAAAATGCTAAAAAGCGGATAAATTTTTTTCAAAAGTTTTTTTTAATGCTGTTTATCCACAGCCCATGACATGAGATAAGATCAGCAAAATAGTGAAATTTGCTGTTTATTTGATGTGTTAATTGACCTGTTAATCAAGACAAATGCACCATGGACTTTAAAACATCAGAATGAGTATTTTGATAAGTTTTATGAATTATTTTATAGATAGGTTTTGTCTGTTTTTAAAACCCCCAAAACACCTACAAAACATATATTATTGGTTGAATTTATAGGTTGTAATGTCGATATAGGTTGTTTTTTTAGATCTGTAAAATATTAACCACTTGAAATATAATAACTTTTATTTTTGACTAAAAAATATATATAAAGGGGGGTAAAAAGAACCCCCATAACCCCCATAACTAATGATGGGGAGTGCTTTAAAGGTTCACTGTTATATTGTTTAATGTTTTATAAGATTTCCAAATTGCCTCAGTGTGATGTCTTATGACTTTTCACTAAGGGGTGCCATTCATAACGTATGGTAGGTCGACCGCCTTGGGAGTTATTCTCTCCAGAGATTTCACGAATATAGTTACAACGACATAAAAGCTCTAAAGCTTGCTTAACGGTTTGATTGTCTGTTAAACATTTCCAATCACGTTTATAAACATCCCTTGCTGTAAAAACATCGGGTAAATGATCACAGCGTTCAACAATTAATTTTGCACGCTCTGCTGTTAATGTATCATTCGCCGCATAAAGACGTTTTGCATGACTTAATAGATATTTTTCCCAACGCAATGCTGTTGTAATGGCATAGAGACCAATTTCAAAACCACCACTATCAAGAAGTTCAAAAATTAACGCAAGGCTTGCTATGGTCTTTGGCATTTTTAAAACATGCGATTGTAAGCTTTCGGAGAAACGACCCCCTTTTGCTTCTCTATGAAGGTTTTCTAACCATTCATAAAATTTCTCTTGTGCTTTTGGCATAAAACGCATGATCAGCGGGTGTTCTGGAGAACCTAATCGTTTATCACGAAAAGAGCGAAAAACACCTTCATACTTTTGCCAGCCCTCTTGATTGGGCGGTCTATCAATCAATTTCCATTCTTGATTTTCATCGGGCCACACAATCATTTGAAACCGTTGCAATAAACCGTCATCGTTTATTCCATGGTGCATGGCTTGAATGATGGGAATAATTCGTGAAGGTTGAATGCCTCCAATAATGGAAATGGTTGCATTGGGAATAAAAATGGTTCCACGTCCTATACGGTCATAGGTGTATGATTTTTTGCCATTAAAAGCTGTTAGATAGAAAGAACGGTCTGATTGATATTCCTTCCGTTCCAAATCGGATAAAAAACCAGATAATTCATCACGAACCAACAATAAACCACGGGGGTTTTCTTTTAACAATTCCCCAAGCTTTGCAACCGTCACATCATTGACAATAAAACGAGAGACATCATCATCATGTGTATTATCTTTAGAAGGGGCTTCAGACAAAAGAGCACGGGCTGTTTCAAGATCTCCTTTTTTGATCGCTTTATGGGCTTGTTTTTCCTTTTCTCGTTTGTCTAAAGTTTCAAATCTCTCTTCAATTTCTTGTTTTTCTTTCTGTTTTAACCACTCTTTATACCATTGCTTTTGAAGGCAAGTAATGGGCGCTAAAGCGGCTTTCATGGCTGGTGTTTTATATGTTGATGATTGACCAATAAGAGCGCCCCAGAGATTAGGGACAATCGTCCAATCATCATATTGTTTTGGAGCAACCCGCACGCCATTACCAATGACAGCCGCCAAGGCACAGAGAGCAGCGACAGCAATAAAATCCATAGGGGCTTGTTGACGTTCTGAAACGTCATAAACATAATCCATGAATGGCATGGGGAGCTGTAATGGATTAAAAGGCTTGACGGGTAAGAGAGCCGCCGTGATAGGCTTTAATTCCCCCCAACCATTTTGTTGCAAGGCAACTTCATAAGAAATAGCTTCTAAACAAGTCTTATCATTTAAAGAAACATTATCGTTATCATTGAATGAAACATTTTGATTGTTGTTCTCTACAATATTGTTTTTATTCTCTCTCATTTATTTATACCTTTCAGTATCAAAACATCATTGAAATCTAGACCGTATGGGGCTTGCATGATAAAGACCTCAAAGCCTTGTCTATAGGCACGCGCAGCGAGGGTAAAACCTGCTTTACGACCCGCATCATCGCCATCCATTGCAATGGTGAGACGGGCTTTTGTAGGAGGTAAATTCACATGCCTCATGCCACTGGTTGAAAGAGACGCCCATAAATTCACGGGCTCTGATAACAACCCAGACAGCAGAGACAGCCCCGTTTCAATGCTCTCACAAATAACCAGATGTTTTGGATTGGCTTGACTTAAATGCACAGCACCGCCCATTACAGATCCCAACATGGCTTTTGCTGGTTTCTGATCTGTTTTGCAGCCATTGGCTTGTAAAAAGGTTCTATGAATAGCAAAGGAGCCAGCACCCTTAACAAAAGCAACCAACGCGGGCAGTGTAATCCCTAATGGGTGCGGACAGTTGTCGTGAAAGCGTAAATCAGCAGGCAAATCACATGTAATACCCCGCATACGTAAATAGGTTTCTGCTAAAGTATTTTTGATTGGTTGGCATTGTTGCCAAATTGCTTTTGCTCTCTCTGCTTTCTGTTTTGCTCGTTTGAGATCAGCAGAAATCTGTTTTGATAAAGAAAGCGTCTGATTAAAGGCTTGTTTTCCAAGCAAGCCAATTCTGATGAGCGCTTGTATGATCTCTCTAAAAGAGCAGCCAGCATAACAAATGAGTAAAAGGCGCCCATCATGTACATTGGTAAGGGATAAGCTAGGCAGCCTATCATCATGAGCAGGACAACGGGCTATCCCATAATATCCATGCCAAACCCCATGCAAGGCATTTGTGATGCCCCGAGCATTTATATTAAGAAAACATGTTTTTATCCTATGAATATTGCACCATAGGACGGATTATGCTAACTCTAGGGTAATGAGTTTGAGAAAGCCTTGTCCGTCCTTACGTGACAAGGTTTTTTTTATGCCGCGTCACTTTGACGTTGCTGTTTTGCTTGTTCGATGACATTGATAAGATCCGATTGTAACCAACGCGATAAAAAACCAAATTTTAGGGGTTTGGGGAGAGAGCCATTGGTCACATGACGGCGGAAAGTTGAGACACTCATATGAAGCAATTTTGCACTTTCACGGTCTGTCAAAAGAATATCATTTTCTGTCATACTAAAATCCTTTCTATCAAAAAATGAGAACAAATCATAACTATTTATTAACCACATTTTGGTTCATTTAGAAAGATGTTTTATTTATAGAAAACAATATTTTATTATACAATTTCTGATGTGATACGTGATGAATCTTATTGAGAGAGAATGAGAGAAAAGAGAGCTAAAGTTATCCACAGATCATGGGGTTATGCACCCCATATCTTAAGATTGACCAGTGACATATGCCGCCCATTTATCCATATAGACACGACGCTGTTCTAGATAGTCAGTACGACGATAGGCACGCTCTACTTTGCCGCCAACTGTATGACCTAGAATGGTTTCAGCGACTTCATAGGGGGCATCGGTTGTTTCAGCAAGCCAATCGCGTAAACTAGAGCGAAATCCATGCGGACGTGCTTCAAGTCCAATCTGTTGCATATATTGTGACATGCAATTCTCACCAAGAGGACCTCGACCAGTTGCAGAAAAAAAGAAATCATTGCGTGAAAGCGAGCGCGCTTGTTTTAAAATGTCTAATGCCTCTGTTGATAAAGGCACACGAAACTCTTTTGTCGTATCACGCTTTCCTTTCATATTTTCAGCAGGGATTGTCCAGATATCACCTTCAATCTGATCTTTATGGATATAACGTAAAGGGCGTGTACGAACCCCTGTCAGAATAAGCAAGCGCAAAGCTAAATGTGTCATTGTTATCGTTTTACTGAGTGTCTGATAAAAGGCAGGAACATCTTTCCAATCCATGGCTGGTATATTTTGTGTTTTATGGAGTTGTTTACCTAAAAGAGCACGTGCTTTTGTTGTTGCTTGTAAATCAACATCTAATCCTAAGGCAGCCGCATGTTTGAGACATATATTAAGACGATTCAGTGCTTTCTCTGCTGTTGCAGCTTTTGAATGCCAAATGGGAGTAAGAACATTGCGTATTTCTGTTTGTGTAATCTCAGAAACCGGCAGACAGCCTAATTTGGGCAGAATATAAAGCCGTAAAGGTAAAAACCAGTCTCCAGTCTTACCATCATCTTTTAATTCAGCTTTACGACTTTCAAAAGCATCTAGAGCAATATCTTTTAAGTAATGGAGATTGCTTATTGCCTCACGCTTTTGTTTATCGCGTTCTTTAATGGGGTCACGCCCTTCATGCAAAACAGAACGCCATTGATTTGCCAATTCACGGGCTTTTTTTAAAGAAACATTTCGCAACGCCCCCAAGCCCATTTCACGACGTCGACCATGAATGGTATAACGATAAAGCCATTGAGCACCTCCATCTTTACGCTTATGAAGTAACAAGCCGGCACCATCATTATATTTGCCAGCCCCCAATGTTGCGACAGCCCTTGCATTAAGACGGTTCATAAGGACCATTTTTACTCCTTTCTTCTACAGTTTTTACCCACACACCAGCCCCGCTTTTGACGTGCAAGCAAGTGATATTAATTGATTCAATCTGAGAGGGTTTAGAATGAGAAAACCTTACTATATTCGGGTCTTTAATTCAACATGTAAAACAGTGAATTATCTATATAAATCAATGTGTTGCTAGCGCCCGGCGCCCTTATGGGCTGTCAATTAAAAACCTAATTTCGTAAGGATTTATTATGCAAAATTCTGTCAAAAAATATCAACTCACCAATCAAACAATTCTTCGTGAGGGTAAAAAACTTTATCGCATTAAGGCGTTAAGAGATTTTGGTGA
>NZ_JBHIOG010000057.1:0-3323 GCF_042195435.1 Bartonella sp. CL162QHHD | reverse complement strand
GCTTTTAGCCGGTGGGGTTGATATGGCGGCAACGGGTGCTGCTGGTGTTGTTGTTCTTGGCACCCAAGGGGATGTTGATCTCCAGAGCAGTCAAGGTGCGATTGTCGCTGAAAGTGTTTATGGGGCAGGAGATATCACCCTGGTTTCTCATAATGGGCTATCTGTTTCTCAAACAATTCTGTCGCATCAAAATGTTGCCATTCAAGCACAACCAGAAACAAATGCCCCCGTTCATTTTAGACAACTTTTAGCCTATGGTAAGGCAAATATTGAGGGTGGGGCGGTTGACTTTTCTTCGCTGATGACGGGTGAAAAAGCTGTTTTAAAGGTTGGCAGCCTTGATGCTGGCACACTGATGACAGGTGTCGTTTCTACGGGCGGTTCAGGGGATCTTGTTTTAGATAAAAACGGTTTTCTTTTGATTACAGCAAAAGAAGGGGTGAAGGTTGGTCAGATTGCCAGTGGTGGCAATATTGAAATTTTTGCAGGCAACGACATCTATGATGATCAGGTCATGGGCGATGGCAGCGCAACATTTACATCGGTATCTGGAGAGATCAGTGTTGAGAATGTGTTGTGTGCTGAGGGGGATGGGAGATTGACAGCAAACACTCTCGATTTAAGCAATAATCGTGCTCATATTTACACGCCGCAAACGCTGTCTTTAATTGCAGATCATATTGATGTCTCAGAGAGCGAATTGGCTTATGGCGGTTTAGACTTTCAAAGCACCAATGCCCTTGAGATTCACCATGCGCGGCTACAAGCCGTGACAGATCAGGGAGGGACTGGAGATATTCTTTTTGTTGCCCCAAGCGTTATGGTTGATGAGACAACGTCGGTTTTAGCAGCACGAAATTTCGTGATCAAAACGGGGGAGCTTGGAAATAGCGGTCAATTGGCATCGGGGCAGGATTTAGTCTTTAGCGTGACGGGCAATGTGACCAACAACAAAACGGGCTTAATTTATGTGAAGGGCAATGGTGCTTTACAAGTTGATGGTGCTTTGCTCAATGATTTTGGCACCATAATGACAGAAGGTGATTTATCTTTCACCAATGCAGATGGCAGCGGAAAAAGCCTTTCGCTTGTGAACAAAGCAGGCTTTATTCAAGCTGGTGGAAACTTAAATATCCAAACCAACACCCTAAAAAACGAAGCCGATAGCACGCCTGTCATCACGGAAAAAACGGAATATAGCGATATTTCTTTCCAAAGACCAAAGGGTTCTGATAGGCTCAGTGATGGGATGTTATATCAAGATGGTCCCAACCTTTGGGGAAAGGGACACGAACATCAAAGTCATACCGGACCTTTTGACGGGCACGTAAGAATTTTCTTGGATGTTCCTCTTTGGTCGAGCAAAGAAGAAACCTATGGCACCGCAATTTCAAGCGATGGAACAGTCTATAAGGCATTTACTTGGGAATTTAAGCCTGTCTATGATCAAAAGTCCGTAAAACGCTATCGATGGAATGGTGATAGATGGGGGTTCTTATCCCCAAACGAAGACTGGTCACACATGACAGAAAAGACTGTCACGCAAGGTTTTTCTCATAAACCAGTTTCGGGGGTAATACAATCTAGTGGCAATCTCATCATTAACGCTGATACCATTGACAACCATTATAGCTCTATAGAAGCAGGGGGTAATGCCGATATCCACGCCAATGTGCTGACCAATTTAGGTGCAACGGCTTATAAAAAAACTTATCTGGGTTGTAATGCCAATACGCAGGATGGTTATTGTTATGGCTATAAAGCTGATGGAAGCCGCGATGTTTCTTTAGATATAGCCGATGGCAAGGATCGCCATACTGGTTCAGAAGCTCTTGATGCAGCTCCTGGTCTTGTCCAAGCGGGTGGCACGTTGAATTTGGTGGTCGATCAACTCAATAACACGGCAGCGGAAGGTTCGATTACAGGGGATGCGCATTTTAAAGCACAAGCAGCTGAACGTAAACCACTGGAGTCCTTAAGTGGTTTAACCGGGGTTGATGCTCTCTTTACACCAAAAGTGGATCTCAATAATGCGGGGGAACTTGCTGAGGGGCTTCCTTTACCAAAGCCCCAATCGGGTGGGGTTGGGGGCACGCTACCCAATCAAAATTTCATTTATGAAACGCGGGCAGAATTTCTTGATGTCGGCAAGTTTTATGGTTCAGCCTATTATTTGAACAGAATTGGCTACAATCCTGATCGGGAGATTTTTTTCTTAGGCGATGCTTATTTCGAAAAGCAGCTGATTGAAAAACAAATGCGTGATCTGGTTGGTCAAGGTTTGGGTAAAGGCTCCTTTATTCCTGGAAGTGATGCCATTGAACAAGTCAAAACCTTGCTGGATGTCGGGGCAGAATATGCAAAAGCACACAATCTCCCCTTTGGTGAGGCTTTGAGTGAAGAACAATTGGCGTCCCTAGAAGCCCCGATGGTGATTTATGTGCGCCAACAGGTCAAGGGCATGGATGTTTACGCACCGGTGCTTTACATCCCTGAAAAAGACAGAGCCTCCTTTGTTTCTGCTGGGGCTTTGATCATGGGCGATGATGTCAATATCACCAGCCAAAATACAAGCAATTCCACAATAACCAATTCAGGGTGTATTGCGGCAAACCACCAATTGCATGTGCATGGCGGGGATATCCTCAGTCAAGGGGGGCATTTTGCGGCGGGTGGGGATGCTGTTCTCCTTGCGGAGAAGAATATTCGTTTGGATGCAGGGCGCACAACGGTTGACGGCGTGGAGACCGTATTAAACACCGAGGCGCTTTCTGCTGGTGGTAATGCAACGGTGATTGCTAAACAAAATATCACAGCCTCCGGGGTGGGGATCACTACCGGAGGTGATCTTGCCATGGCTACAGAACAAGGTAACTTGACGATCGGTTCAGCAGAAACCCATTACCATGATGAACAGGGTGATGCCACCATGCATCATAAATCAGAAGTCAACTCTGGTGGCTCAACGACACTTCTCTCTGGACAAGATTTGAATATTCTAGGCTCTGATGTTCAAGCAACGGATAAACTTCTCTTGCAAGCTGAGAGCAATGTTTCGATTGATGCCACACGCAACAGTGCCAATAGCCATCGCGGGGATCAAACCTTTCATGTCGCCGTGCACAATGGCTCTCATTTAAGTTCTGGAAAAGAGACCACTGTTCTCTCTGGAAAAGATATCCATATTGCTGCTTCCGATATAGATGCCAAGGGCAATGTTGGTCTTGGTGCCCAAGGGGAGATAACAATAGGGGTGAGAAACGATGAGATGGAGTATCATCTTCGCACCAAAAACACGAAAGTGGACATGCAAGCTTCTCATG
>NZ_JBHIOG010000056.1:0-2850 GCF_042195435.1 Bartonella sp. CL162QHHD | reverse complement strand
CGTTCGCTCCAGTGCCATCCGACACTCCTGTAATCTTTTTACCCCCAGCATCTATCCCAGAAATGATTATTTTCGGACCATTGGCTATCACTAAGCCTGTTGCATCTAAGGTATTTGTACCTGCCTTTACGCTCTCCAGTGTGATATCCTTTGCTAAATCAAATTTTACCTTATTGTCCTCTTTGCCTTTTGTAATATTTAGGTTGCTACTTCCAGCTGCCAAATCCATTGGGTTGGTTGAATCAACACTCGTCGTATCTGCACCATCAACAGAGAGATCCCAACTTGGAGTTATAGAGTCTTTTAGAGCTTTTAGCTGCGCAACATTCACGGCATCAGTGTCGTCCGCGCCATCTGCAACGCCAGAAAGAATTCTGGTCTTATTATCTTTATTGGTAATAGTGATTTTATCGCCATCTGTATCCTTACCAATGGTGATGTATTTCGTCTGCACATCTTGTTTAATAAAACTACTGGCTGCTACTTGTTCTTTTATTTCCTTCAGTTGTGCAAAATTCACCGCATCGGTGCTTTCAGTACCCGTTGCCACTCCAGTTATCTTTTTACCTCCAGCATCAACACCTCCGGTGGTTATTTTCGGACCATTGGCAATCACTAAGCCCGTTGCGTCTAAAGTACTGCTTCCTGCAGTTACTTTATTGACTGCAATATCCTTGGCTAGATCAAATTTTATATTATTGTCATCTTTGCCTTTGCTAATTTGAAGATTTTCACTTGCCGCTGATAAATCGATCTTGCTCTCTATACCAATAGTTGTAGCATCTGCACCACCAACAGACAGCTGCCAACCTTTATCTACGTAATTTTGTAATGACTTTATCTGCGCAACATTTACTGCATCAGTCAGTTCAGAACCAGCTGCTACCCCTATAATTTGTCGCGTTCCCTTCTCGCTGAGATTACCAACACTCATGGCACCATAAACACTCTTCCATTGAACTTCAGTACCTGTTGCATTCGCTTTCTTATTAGGAGAATAGCCAGAAACACCACTAGCCCTATCGGCGACAGAATTGTAACCTAGCGCAACACCGCCCGCTTCTTTCACTTCTGCCCATGCACCAACAATGGTGGCAGCAGAAGCGTAGTCTTTCGTGCTGTTGCCAACAATAGTAACACCGTCAAACAGATTATTTTGTGAATATGTCTGTATGCCGTTACCAATAGCAATAATATTAATGGCATTCGCATTCTGATTTTTTCCTATTTTTATATCATCATTAGTTGCATACGTACTCACCCTCCTTGCTAAACTATTAACGCCAGACAGCAAAATATCATCACTATTATCGTCCTCAACAGGCAGCATCCACCCTTTTTTAACAAATGTTTTTGGCAATTTTCGCACAGCAATATTATCCGCACTCATGCTTTTATCGTTAACCGCTATTCTTGTAAGCTGTGGCACTTTCTTATCACCAACATTTCCAACTCGCGCAGAACGGCTACCTTCTGTCAAAACATTTACGATAGGACTCTTATCTCTCTTACCAGAAAGGGTTTTGGTTAAAAAATTTGCGTAATCATCAGAAGCATTCAAACCAGCAACAGAGAGAAGGCTTTGTGGATAAGATACACCAGCACTTTTTACACCTTCAAGAAACGTGTTTCTAAAATCAGGATTTGCTGAAAAAACAGGCGTAACATTCGATAAGAATGTAGCCGCTATAGCCAACGAAAGAACTTTAACAAAAGAAAAACGAGAACGTTTTAATTCACTCGCAGCTTGTGGGGCATATAATTTTTTCATAACAAACTCTCCAATGAAAAAACTTAAAAACACCTCCAAAACATAAAAAAGACACATTTTAGCATTATTGATGTCTTTGGAATTCAGAGTAGACGATCATTGCTTAGAGTGTGAACATTTTGAGTCTTTAGTCTTGTTTTGTTTGTGCTCTCTGTGTTGAGACCTAAATGTTTGTTTTTTTGATTATGTTTTGTGGACATAAAGATGACACATTTAGAGTCTAAGTTTTTTAGTGTGCTGTTTTTTCTAACTAAAAAGGGGTCTTTATATTTAATATTACATTTTACTTGGTAGTGGTTACTATAAAATCCTTTGTACTAGGTTTTAATATGTATTTTCCTAATTATAGACTTTATTTTTATTAGAAAGCATGGTTTTGTTAATAATAAGTAAAGTAAAAAGAAATTGTAATATGTCTGGAATATAGTTTTCCTTGGATAACTGGCTTTTTAGTTGGATTTTTTCTTTTTAATATATCATATAATGATATATGCGCGGTCCCGTGATGTACCTTTTATCTTTACGCACTACTTTTCCCCCTTTGAAAGTTATTTCATCAAAATGAGTCTTACTAATATACACTCCCATATTGCTATAGGCTGTTCATGAAAATAGCAACATAAAAATATAACTTTTTAGCAATATGGATTCTACTATGATCTTTTTTCAACAAAATATAGAAAAATCTTCTATAAAACCTCACAGTCTATAGCCTCATCAAATATTATGCTTATCTCTAGATAAATACTGTGCGTCTGTAAAAAAAATATCCACCCTTATTTCAATAAATAAGGGTGGATGTTTTGTTTTCGTTGTTCGTATTATTTTATTTTCAGAGTAATTGCACCACCTATGCCCCAATGACCACCAGCACTCGTGGCAGAGAGATTAGAGCGGATTTTTCCGTTTTCAGATGTATAACCAGCACCAAGGGCAAATGCGGATTGTCCACGCCATGTGCCGCTACCAAATGAGACACTCAAAGATCCTGGCTCGTCGAAGTAACGTAGGTTGGATACTGCTAAACCAACGGCGGCTGCTTGCCTTGCCTCTTTCCGTACGCTCTTAATATCATAACT
>NZ_JBHIOG010000055.1:0-20023 GCF_042195435.1 Bartonella sp. CL162QHHD | reverse complement strand
TCCCTGTTTGAGAACCACGAATAAGCTCTGTAGGACTCAATTTTTGTGGAGTATTATCCCCATTGCTCGCATCAAAAGGGTTTGTGCTAAAAGCAGCACGTTCTAAAAAACTTGGCTTGTATCGCCCTTCCAACGGTGTGCTTGGAGGCGTAGAAAGCTGTTCGAACAAATGCTTTGGCAATTGAGGCATGACCTGATACATCAAGGGACGCAAAAATTTTGGATCAAACAACTTTAAAAGAGAATTTGTGTTTTCTTGTTCCATCACTGCACCCTTTCCATCTTAAAGCCAAGCTTGCTATAATCCACATGCAAAAAGCCTGTCGCCTTATGCAAGAAAACAGCTTCTGGCTTTGACTTCAAAACATCCTGTGCCATCACCCCGCGATAGCGCTCTGGGTGCCCCTTGTAGTTGTATTCATAGAGTTTATAGCCATTTCTCTGCCCAGCTTCTCTGATGTTTTCTTTTGCTCTGATATCACTAAGCCCAGCAAAAGTACCAAGGATAGTTCCAACATTTCCAACAATCTCCCACGGATTAGGTTTTGGCTGTGGAGTCAATGTCGTCATTTGTCCTGTTCGCGTTCCATAATTTCCAGCAACAGCCCCACCAGCTGTAAGCAACTTACTTAACTGGTCCCAATCAAGATTGTTCTGCTGCTCCCATTTTTGCCGCTCTTCATCTAATTGCCGTTGATGATTGGCATCAAGTACACTCCCTCCCGTCAACGCATTAAGATTTGCCTGACCTTGACCTTGAAAGAAGTTATTGGCGCCCGCCAACTGATTTTGGTTTGCTTGGTCAATGAGACCATTGGCATTCATCATGTTGTTGACATCTTGGTTATATTGCTGTGATAAAGCTTGTGTTGCTATGCCCCCCAATTCATCAGCCAAAACGCCGGTATGCGCACCCGAACCATAACGCCCAGCACCTGCCAATGAACTATTAATAGAGCTTGTTGCTTTATTTAATGCGTTTTGAAGTGCTTCATTAAAGTAAGGGTTATTGCCTATTTGTTGCCCTGAAGCCATGTTCTTTAAGTTTTGGCTTGTTGAATTTTGCCCTGTGGCTAATCCATTTAAAGTGTTGTTATCATAGTTATGCGTATTATTGCTAAGCCCATTAATCGCATTCTTTGTTTGATCACTTAAATCCGCAACACGCTGCCCGTCATAAACGGCTTTTCCGCTGCCTTGGTTATAAAAAGTCATGGCATCTTGAGCTGCGTGTTCAAAAATACCTTTTGCCCATGCAGGGGGTTCATTTGTTTGCGTCGTGTTTTGGGTATTCTGGATTGGTTTAGAACTTTTTCCCATGTTAAAGCTGCTTTCTATATTCTAAAAGATTAACGAGATATCCATGCGTTTTAAGAGATTTTTCCCACCCTCGCCTGCCTATGATGACAAGCTCTTCTGCCCCTTTTTCCTTGTAATAAGCTTCAATCTGAGTGATAAGCTTTGTTAAGGGTGCTCCTCCCTTTCCACCAAGCGTGACAACAACCGCCCTTAATGCTCCAGTGACGAGTTCTTGTAACTGTGTTGTGACATGCGCCATAAAGTTTTCATGCGCATCAACGATAATCCAAAGAACTTTTTCTCCCTTCAAAATATCGTTTAAAATGGTCTCTGTATTATAATCATCAGGGAATTTTTGATTAAAGTAAGCTATCGATTTTATGACATTATCAAAATAGGGCGCCATTTGTTCAGCGCTCCATTTTTCTGTATTATAGATCTTAAAACTCATCTTATGCCCGCGGGTTTCAGCGTTACATCAAAGCCTGTTATATGTGTCCATGGCGTGCCTTCTGGTATTCTCAGACGCAAAGCGTGATAACGCGCCCGTGAGCGGATATTATACATCCCAATATTATAGCCGGCATAACGCTCTTTAGCCCAATTTAATTGGTTCTTGTTATCAATGATAAAAGCCGCCCCAACACTTAAAAAACCTTTTGTTGTATCCGCTTGAACAAAAGCCTCACTCATCAAGTTGATTTGCCTGCCCGTATCCCCCACAATTTGTGAAGCAATAACTGCTTCCATCGGAGGACCTGCAAAAAAACCAAATGTGTTGTCTGGCGTAAAGGCTCCCAAAACAGGCGCACCATTTTGCCACATCTTACTATCAAGAGAAGCTGGTAAATCTTTCAAGCTCTCTTGTACTTCGTCTAAGCCTTCTAATGTATAACCGGCTGCAAAAAGGGGAAATAAGAGAAGGTTTTGCCCCTTAATGACACTCCATATTTGCAAAAGCCAATCATAAACATAAATATGCATCCCTTCAGTGTTATCATTGATAGAAAAATAAACACGAGAATAGACCGGATCAATACATGCCCTCATCTCATCAATGGCAAAGTTATTGTAAAGTGTGAAGATGGTTTTATCGACTTTACCAAAGCCTATAGGGAGCATTTCACCAGCACTGTTGATTTGATAAAAACCATCATCAGAGACAAAGAAAGTACAGTCTCCACGGCTTGCAATTGCTGTGCTGCTTTTCGCACCTATTTTGTCTTTTATTTTTGCAAAACTGAATATAATTTTAGAGCCTGGTACAAAGGTTGCATGATAAATGGCTGAGCGCATGAAAATAAGTGGATTTGTTGATTCCGTAGACCCTTGAACATATTCTCCATCGGGAAAATCTTGATAATCGCAACTTTTCTCCCCAACCGTCCAATGTGTCGCATCATTCAAACCGGACCACTGAACACGGTTTGGCTTATCTGTTAATTGCATCAGGCAAACAAAATCACCCCACACACGCACAAGTCCAGCACGCGGGGGATTACCACTCAAATCACAAAACCTTTCATCCGTTTTTAACGAAAGCATTTGTGGTGGGTCATTGCTATTAACAGCAATGATATGATCACCAAAGGAGGCAAAAGACCAAAGTGCAGTCTCATTGGCGTGATATTGTGTGTGAGGTTTGCTAATGTCTTTCCAGCCGCGCGTGCTGTTGTCATATTCATAAAGTTTTGTTGGTGCCCCCACAATGATGCGCACACCACCCAATGAGCGCACCGCATAGACCCCCAAAATCACATCCGGAAAAGGATCTGAGACCGGCGCCACAATGGGAAACGGAATATACGAATTTGGTGCAGGTAAAACGTTCACGATCTCACTAGAATAACCACTATTAATAAATGCAACATCTGGTCTATACTCAGCAATAGGAATAAAGGTCATCAGAAATCCGTGTGTTGAATTTTTAACAAATTCTTGCGCCGTGATGTTTCAATTTGAAGCGCATCGAGTTGCTCTTGAAACATGGCAAAAGCTGCCGCTGCCATCTGTGGTTCTTTAATAATATTGGTATAAATTTCATATTTTGCACGCGTTTTGATCAGTTCATAGGCTTCTAAAAACCATATGGACGCTTCTTGTGCACTCTCAATATCTTTTATTCTTACAGGGTCAAGAATAAGCCTGATAGAATAAACGCGCTCTGGTGTTGGATACAAGACAAGCTTTTGTTCAAAATAAGCATAGCGTGTAGGCATGCCATGGCTACAATCATCCTCAAGATTCTCAATAACAAGAGGATCTACCTGCAAAAGCTTTGCTTTGCTGTGATTATCTTCATAAACGTAAGCATCAACAATGCGAACAGCAGCCGGAATAACTGGATTTTCCTCTGCGCCATAACGGCTTTTGCCCTTTAGAGTGGTAAAAACAACTTCGCGGCTTTCATTGAAATAAAAAGGCAATCGTTCACAAAAGCGAATAGCCGAAAATATCGCCCTTTGCACTTGATCAACATACTCATCTGTTTGATCATCTATTTCATCCTGAATATCGTTTAACATCTGGATAAAATTTTTATCCCAAGGAGCAATGGTCTGTTTGTCTCCAATCGGACCACCTGTCTGTACTATTATTGTCATATCAGCCTCTTCCAAATGTATTGGGGCATCTTGTATAGGAGGGGGACGCAAACAATAAACGCCCCCTTGCCTTTAACGATTAGTGTAAAACTCAACAATCACCTCAGCATCACCTTTGGTGCTTTTCTTGTCTCGTGTCATGTAAATCGTATTTTCAGCCTCTAATGGAACATCTCGTTCCTCCATGGGTATGTACACATTGCCATCGGTAGATTGCCGAAGCCATACATCTCCATAATCATTACCATGAGGCTCTTTTCCAAATGTAGCTTTTACATCTTCAAAATCCTCCATAGTATAAGCTGTAATGCTTTTGATAAAAGCCCCTCGGGGTAGAACGCCAATTTTCGTTATCAACCCTTGGTCTGTACATTTAACACACGCCCGTAAAAAACTAACCTGCTGCGTAGAGTTGTTACGTCCCTGCAAAACAGGTGGCAATCCCTCATCTGTCATGCCAATAGTCTCAATGGTTTCAACGATTTCATCAGGTTCCTGTGTAATTAGCGATTTTTCTGCCATAATTGTCATCCTTTAATAATTAGCTTGCTTCGGCAAAAGAAGGGATAACAATCGTACCAAAATCCTGCCCCCCTTGATCAGAATGCGGCAAGGTATAGCGTGATTTTTTCATGCCGATAATGGTTTTAGCTGCAACCCCAAATTCACGTTGATAATCAAACAGTTCTTCAACAAGTTTATAGCGTGTTCCCCCTTTCCCATCGCCTCCTGTTGCTCCATTGCCAACGCGCCCATAAGCCATGATAACACTTTGCGCACCAAGCAACACAGCACGGCGAACAGATGTTACAGGCTCTTGTGTCTTTGAATTGATACCATTGGGGACATGTTCAGCTTCACGTAAGATAACTCCATTATACATCCCCAGAGAGCCCTCAAAAATTGGGTTCTTAGCTCCAGAGCCATCATAAGCTGCCTTGGTAATGTCTAACCATTGCCCGCTCTTTGTATTGGTACGCAATTGAGTTACCTGTGTTGGGTGGAGATACATCACATATGCCGATTTTCCATCAACACGAACAGGGCGCAAACGTGGATTAGCAAGTTTTGCGCGTTCAACAGCCTGATCTATAAGATCTAATGTAAAAACATCGTCTTTTGTAAGCTCTTCATCAGTCTTTTTCTTATTGGCACGAATAATACGCAATTTGCTTGGCTCTAATGGAGCATTAAAGCCATAATGTACGGGTTTAAGGGTTATGGTGCGTCCTTCGAAGTGAATCCATGGTGCTGTATAACCTGCTGCCTGAATGAAGAACATCAAACTTAAGCGATCTGCATACCAATCAACAAGCCCATCCTTTGCTTCTGTTCGTAAATTAAATAAAACACGTTGTTGATCAATGGTGCCTTCATATTTTACGCGTACAGCATGAGAAAGCTCGTTAATACGCACCGTTTCATTCATAAATTGGAGTGCTTCTTCATTGCCTTCCAGCGTTTGTCCCTCGCTAACGCCATCCCCCATAAGTTGGACTCTTAATCCGCTCGTCACAGAGTCACCAGCGGATTTTCCTAGCATATCCAATACTTGAATAATGCTGTTTTTTCCTTTTCCCATCAGCGGTGCAATGGGCAACGCTTTTGAAGTTTCTGTGTTTAGCATCTTAGCCCAAACGCCAACGGCTAATGGGTCATTAAGATTTACCTGTGTTACTGCCATTTCAATCAATGCCTTTCTTGGTTTTTAAAACTCGCCTTGCGGCACCCCCAAACGATAACAATCACTTGGTTCTCTCTGTTGCGTCACCACGCACATCTCACGCTCTGCTCATAATTTGTTCAAATTTTTCGGGATTTTTCTCAACCCATACAGCAAATTCGGCTTCTGGCATGGAAAAGAGCGTTCTCACATCCATACCGCCTGTTGGAACTTGTCCGCCGCGCGCTGTAAGTGTCCGCGCTGCTTGAGAGCGCTCTTGAAGGGCTCCTACTTCGTCCTTAACGGGCGCTCCACTATAGCCAAAAGCTTTTGCTTTTTGCACCAGCACCTCAATTGGGTTTATACCGGCTTTCTGACACTGCTGGCATATTTGGCGCAATTCAGCACCAATTTGTTGTTGCCGTGCCTCTGGATCTTTCCATTGCGGATAAAGGCTTGCTTGCGCTTGTAAGACACTGTCTGCTCTTTCATAGAGATAGTCCGTGATACTGTCTAAATCTGGATATTTATCTTGTACTTGCGCTTTAGCTTCCTCGAAATAATCCCCCAACTTTTGGCGTTCATATTCCTCTTGACTCATGCGCTCTTGGCTCTCTCTCATATGAGAAAACTCATCAAGCAATTTCTGTTGTTCTTGTACCTTATGACTAAGCCATGCAAAATGTGCTTTTGGGTCGTCTTCTAGGGAGGGAATATTTTCCTCACGGCGGCGCGTGATTTCTTCCTGCATTGCGGCATATTTTTGCGCAAGTTCAATAGCCAATTCACGCGCTTCAATGACGCTTTGTTCTGCCTTTTGTCGTGCTTGCCGCTCTTGCTCTAGTTTATCAGATTCTATTACATCAGAATTTGGCTGCTCTTGAAGTGGTTCTACAGCTGGCTGTTCAGAACTTTCCTCTGCATCAAAAACTTCCTCAACTTGTTCTGGCTCGACCAACTCAACAGCATTATCACTGGCAAAATGTTCATCATAGATTGCTTGTTCTTCAGGCGTAAACTCTTCTTCCATATTCTGTCCCTTCAATGTGCTATTATATTTTTTGTCAAAACTCGATAGTGTTCCAACTGTGTCTGTAAAGCTTTGCGTTCTAAATCACGCTGCGCTATTTCATTTTTTGCCTGTTGAAGTTCGAGCTGCATGCGCGCTTGTTCTTGTTTCAAGAAAAGTTCGATATTTTTCTGCTGCAATGCCGCTTGTTTCTGCTGCGCATCAAGTTGATAGAGTGTGCTCTTTTCTTGCGCTTCTTGCTGTAAAACAGCAATCTTTGCTTGTTGCTCTGGAGTTAATTGCGCCCCTTGGCTTTGTTGCATCATCTGCTGTTGCTGTTGTTCTTGTTGTGCCTGCTGTGCTTTTGCCGTTAAATTTGCTACCAATGTTGCCGGTAGTGGGGAAAGCTTTAAAAGATCTGGAATCATCTCCGGTGTTAAGAACCCACCAAGCAATGGCAACATCTGCGTAATTGTCGCAAAAGTTTTCTCTTTTTCATTGGGGCTTGTCGGTGAATCATCAACAATAATGTCGTATTCAAGCGTTGTGACAGCTTCACGTGTTAATGGAACATACTGCGCATTCTCTTGTCCAGAAATACGCACCAAACGCCCATCAGAGAGATAATTCTGGATAAGATAAAGGATAATCTTTCCCTGCCTACACCGATAAAGCTTGAGATTATCAAACAGCCCCGCAAGCAAATTAAGCGTTGATTGCCGGCGTGTATTTTCCAGCACATTGGCTTGGTTGACCTCCCGTGTTCCGATAAACTCAGCCGATAACCCTGTTACATGCGTTATCGCTTCACGCGATTCATTAAACAGCTGGAAAAATCCATTGGGAAATTGTGCACTTGGCTTTGGTTGAATTTTCCCTCCTGTAAGCGCGCCATTTTTAACCCAAGTAATCGTATCCGTTCGCGCCCAGCTTTCCATGGCTTGGCGATCATCATCGAAAGCGCCTCGTTCTGCCATCAAGCCGCCCTTAGACTGGCTATTAAGGATATACATCACTTGGCTAAAATATTTATTCGACCATTTTTGTGGATCTTTTGCGGGGCGAACAATCCCGTAAAACTGGTTTTTAAGCTTATCCAGCGTGCCCGTGATACACTCCCACCCAAGTTGCCCATCAGGTGCTAATGGCTTATCGGGCTTTGCTAAAAGACGTCGTCCCAGAAAAGCGCGTCTCACCACTTTTTTATTAAAACACACCCCTTGTAATTGTGGCATTACCCTTTGAAGCTGTTCAAACTCCTGTTTGCTATAGTTGCGCATCTGTCCGGTTTGAAGATCAGGCGCCTTGTAAGTGGTCTCATATTCAAACCAACGGCATTCAACCAGCGTAACATAGCGTTTCCCAGAATACGGATCTGAGAGAGAAGTCGCATTGGAGTCATCTTGATACGCATCAAGCGACACATGAGAATCCTCAGAAGCGGTTGTACTATCGATAGCCCAATCGGCGTTAAGATCTTCAACAGCAACATCAGGAAAAAGACTTTTAGCATCCTCAACGGATTTGCGATCAACATACCACATACGCTGTGCGTCAATGAGATTTGGTCTTACAGCATTGGCATCCCAAACCATTTTTAAGGGATCTAAACGTTGAACAGCAGGTATCCCTTCGGGATCTGTATCATAATCAAGCCGCGTATCTGTCCAGCCCATACCGCAAATGACCATATCCTGAAAAGCATCGGAATCGGCATATTCCGCCTCCGCCTCATCACGAAACCATTCTGCTGCTCCAGTAAGCAATTCATTGGGTATTGCTGCTCCCATTTGCCGTGGTTGAAACTGTACTTCGCGCTTATTATTACGCTCCGCTCCAACAATAGCATTCACAAGGGGTGCAATGCGGTTAAAAGTCATGACAGGACGGCGTTGCTCTTTTAAAACCGCAAGATCTTCCTCTGCCCATTGACGACCATTATAAAAATCAAAATCTTCACGCGCCTGTTCACGCCATTCATTAACATGTTCAATATCTTCTGCATACCAAGACTTTAAACGCTTATAGATTTCATATTCATCAAGGATTGTCGTTTTTTGAAAGTCTTGATCTAGAATGCCATCCATGATGCCGCTTCTCTTTCCATAGTGCAATAACGCTCTTGCTTGGGTTTGACACTGGGTGCTTCATAGACAATGCACATTAAACCAAAGGCATCCGCCCCATGGCTCGACCAATCATGCTCTGCACCCAAACCAATGCCGCGCTTCTCATCCCATTTCTCATGATACCAATTCAGTGCTTTGCGCCCTGCTACCGTCATCTCTTCATTAAACCAAACAGAAGGAAAAATACGCCGCACCGCCTCTATACGCATCTTAACCGCACCAGCCCCTTGATTAGGAACAACCTGTGTTTCAAAGCCCGCATCATTTAAAGCACTCTCAAAACTCACATTGTGCACACGGTCTCTGGTCGCACCGTCATGGGGGAGAACCATCAATGCCTTCTCATAACCATTTTGACGTAACCAACCGATATGTTCGGATAACGGCTGTCCCTGTGCTTCGTAATAATTAAGCACTCTGATCTCTCGCCCCACAAACTGTGCTATCCATATCGCTGTTGCATCTGCCTTGGCGCCCGTACCCCCAATGTCCCAAAAAGCACGTATTTGCATCAAGGGGTCACGAGCAACGCGCCCTATCCGCCCCTCCTGCTCGGCTGCCAACATTTCCTTTTGATAATAAGCGCCTTGAACCGCTTTCAGATAATCCCCTTCCCAGATATGCTTATAGGTCTCTGGACGGTTTCTCAGATCATCCAATCGCGCTTCATTCAAAATCTTGGGAAACTTCGGGTTGTCTGACCAGTTGATCTCAACACGCTTAATTGCCGCATTGTCTGAAAAGCGAAACCGCTTCTCAACGGGGGCATTCTCTCGCAACGGGTTCCATGTCACCCATAATTCTGCCCGCCATCCCTCTCCTTCTTCTCGCAACGTCGGTATAAGCGTCTGCCAAGCCGTCTCTGTAACGGGCTCAGCCTCATCAACCCAACAAAGCAAAATCCGCCCCATAGACTTGATACTAGCTATATTCCGGTCAAGACCAGAAAACTGAAAGGCTATACGACCATCTATCGACTTAATCGACGACTCCCCAACCTTGTAATAGTCCTTTAAAAAGTCGTGCGCTTCAATGGCGCGTTTAATCTCCTCCAATGAACTTTCTGCCAAAGAATTCTGAAACTGACGTGCACAAAGAATAGTGCCTGATATTCCTTCCCTACCAAATTGATAGCCTTTTAAAGCAGCCATCAAGGCAAATGATCTTGTCTTTCCAGACCCTCGTCCACCCCAAGCCGCACGCACCAAAGCCTTATCTGTAAAAATCGGTATAAGCTTTGGAACAATATTAATCTGTCGTGTTGTCATGAACTAAAGGCGCGATTTCCACACGCGTTATCATCTTAATCGCCCCGCCATCTTCCCCTGTCACTTGAAGAGGCAAAATCTTCCCCAACAATGCCAAATAAGCAGCGGGGCATTTGATTGCCTGTTTTTCTAGATAAGAGACCAAACCATCATCACCATATTTCTTACCAGCGCGCTCTGCTGCCTTAAGCACTGCTTCTTTCAAAATACGTGTCGTTTTATTTGGCACACCTTTTACCCGCCCTTGACCTGCCTTTGGGGGCGTTCTTTTTGCAAGTTTTTCAGTGGTTTTCATGTGTGTTTCTTTTTGTAAACAAGACAATAAAAAAACCCCGCAAAAGCAGGGTTCTGAACAATCATATAAACTTATAAGAAAGGTTATACCTTTACCGTAATTCTAGACACAATTCGACTAGTACAGCAGCGCCATAAAACACTATTTTTCATATCCTGTCAACAAAAAAAATCACGATATTGTGTATTTTTTATTTTTTTCACCTAAATCTAGTGTCTTTAGCACCCAATAACTCACAATTGTATTATCTCAACGAATCAATTATACGGAAGCACTAAATTATTGATTAGCAAAAAGTGGGGGGGAATTAATGTTATTTTTCAAAAAAGCTGCTTTATGCAGAATTAAAAAGACATTTACACTAATTTTGTTTTTACCGTTCTTTGCTATAATTAGTCTTATGATACTTGCTTTTAATCCCTTCGGATTAGACAATCAACAACAAGATAAATTAATTGTACCAATATTTGTAGCATTTGTATCGTATCTTTTGATACTAAGTGCATGTGCAAGAGAAGAAAAGCTAAGTTTAAAAGATGAAAATATTGACAGCGCATTTTATGAGCTCTTGTCCCTCCAATTCCAAACAGCGGCTTGGGCGGCTGGGTCGGCAGCTTTTGTATTTTATCCTGTAATAGGAATAGCATTTTTAGGAGTGTTAATTTTTATTGGTATTTTTATTACTATAATAGAAAATTTAGATAAAATTGTAGGAATCGTAGCGATTATAGCATTGATATTAATTTGTCTTATAGCGCTGGTAGCGTTGATCAAATTTATTTGGAAAATTGTCTAACGATCAAAATATTTATTAAGCGTTTTCCCTAATCTTTAATATATACTTAAACTCCAACCACAAAAGAAATAATGAATTACTTATCAGCAAAAAAAATAATTTACTTATTAATCATAGTGATCAGTGGGCTTTTTCTTTCTGATTATGCTAACAGTGAACAGATTCTTACTCATTACAAGTCTTCTAATACTGATGAAAATTTACATGAAAAAATTAAAGTTTTGCAAAAGCAATACGTAGTAGAACAGCACCCAAACAAGATTTTATCAGATAGTGGAATTAATCAATATAACATTTCGTTTTCCACTGTTTCTGATTATGAAAAACCTCAGAGGCGCATAACATTTGATGATTTCATCATTATATTCATCATTATAACAGGAATATTCATATTTATTAGTATAATGTCCATCATCATTAACTTACTTTGGCGCTTTAAATTGAAAATTCCTGCTTATTTCTTTTTATTAACAACTGCTCTAATTAGTTGCGCGGTATTACTCCTTTTAATCCTTGATTAAGAATCAAAATATTTTATAAAAGATTTTCCTTAGCCTTTACATATATTTTTTCTATGTCCAACAGCCAAAACTAACACGACAAGCTCCTTATCATAGGGTTCACTAGGCAATCGAATAGATATCGTCATAACGCAATTCTCTTTCCCGCTCTTCATTACAAGAGCTCTCTGTCAACAGGCTTGGCATCAAACCACTCCATATCATCATCCGCAAAATCATCTGAAGGGTTACATTGTGCTAACAATTCTTCAAGAGTGTCATTTGGCGATACCTGTGGCTTTACAATTAAGCGTCCATTGTCAACAACCAAACCCACTTGCGTGTTTTCAGAAAGATGAAGAACATCAAGCAATGCCGGCGGTATAGAGAGCATAACTGACCCTCTAACTTTACGTAATTTTGTTATATACATAAAATGCTCTCTCTAGAACTTATCCTTCAATAACTTTCCATATTGTATGGAAAAAGAACAATAAAACATTTACCATTTAGTTTTTCTGTCAAAATATTTATGAAGCGCGTTAAGAGCGACCCGCAATGAATTCACAAGATGTGCTAATGTTCGGTCTTCGACAACAATATATTGTATTGCTGCATAAAGATTATACTGTCTATAGAGATGTTGTGTTTCTTTTATCGCCTCTTGCATATTAGAAAACTGTCCTGTTGCAAATTCAACCCATTTTTCTCTTGCTTTGTCATCAGAAGATGATGGTATTTCATCATAAACAGCGCTTGGTAAACCTTTTGCACACAAATAGTCATTTTTCACTTCAAGATATTTTTGTGCAGCATCATACTGGTCTTGAGTAAGCACACCTTGCAAACACAGCCGCCCAACATAAGTACCAGCAAGCGGATTTTTAGCCTCTTCAATAGTCAAACCAAAGCGTTTAGCACGCATTTCAATTGCCAATTGATTAACAGGATCTTGACGTACTTTCACTTGTGAAATGTAAGCATCTTTCTTTTTATTTTTTTTCACTTATACCCCCAAATGTCTGTCTAATATCTTGCCCAATTTCATCTGATGCTAAACATGTTTCTTTATCCAAAATAAATAACCACGTGGATAAAGAGAGACCTATAATTATAGTTAATACACTTATCTTTATTTTATCATTAGCCAGCCCCCAAACGAATACAACCAATGTCAACATAAATACAATGATTATTGCTATTTCAAAATCAGTAGCAGGTACATCATTACCCTTATTCCCTAACAACGCTTGTTGCATAAGCATATTATTCTGTATAATTATTTGCAAAGAATTGGATTGACTCATTAACATCAAAAAGGAACCTCATCATTTATAACAGTATGAGGCGTATCAAGAGGTTGCTGGAAACTTCTGTCATAAGAAGATAATGGCTCTTGATTATCGTTATTTTTTCCGTCTAAGAGCTTTAACTCGCCTTTGAATTGCGGTAAAATAATCTCTGTTGTGTAACGGTCATGCCCATTTTTATCTTGCCATTTGCGTGTCTGTAATTTTCCTTCTACGTAAACTTTTGAACCTTTGTTGAGATATTGAAGTGCAATTTTTGCCAAATGTGGATTAAAAATCACAACTGAATGCCATTCAGTTTTCTCTACTTTTTGATGAGTATTTTTATCTGTATAGCTCTCAGAAGTTGCCATACGAAAATTGACTACTTCTGTTCCAGAATTCATTGTTTTGCTTTCGGGATCAGCACCTAAACGCCCGATTAACATCACTTTATTTAGCATGTTTTTTCTTACCTTAAATTTGTATTTTAATACATACAAAATCCTAGCATGATTTGCATATTTTTTCAATTATTTCAAAATGATATTATTGTTTTTTAACATATAAAATTATGTTTAATATGCTCTTTGATAAATAATCAATTGACATAAATGCATGGTGTATAGTATCAAGTATCAAGAGGGTATATATGGCAATCGTTAGTTTTAAGCATAAAGGGTTAAAATTATTCTTTGAAAGAGGAGTCTGCAAAGGCATACAACCCGCGCATGCTAAAAAATTAGCAAACATTTTAGTAATTTTAGATACAATATCCGCGCCTGAACAAGTTACTCTTAAATCGTATCGTCTACATGCGCTTACGGGCGATTTAAAAGGTTACTGGTCAATGCGTGTCAATGGAAATTGGCGTGTTACTTTTCGTTTCATTGGGACAGACGTTGAACTGGTTGATTATCAAGATTACCATTGAGTTTTGAGGTGTTATTATGATGTACAATCCTCCACACCCTGGCGGCATTTTGAAAGAAGAATTGCTTGATGAATTAGGGTTAACAGTAACAGAAGCTGCAAATCGTCTTGGCGTTGCACGTTTAACTTTATCCCGCGTCTTAAACTGCCATGCGGCGATTAGTATTAACTTAGCTTTACGGTTAGAAAAAGCGGGTTTAAATGATGCGGAATTCTGGCTTAAATTGCAACAAAAGCATGATTTGTGGCAAGCTCGGCATAACAGCCCAATCCCACATATTTCACCTTTAGAGCAAGTAGGGCATCTTTAGAAATACTTAGCCCATCTTTCTTCACACCTAGAGGTCATGTTCTTTAAAATCAAGCAGCCCACGATAGTTTTTTATGCTCTTGTTGATTTCATCTATGAACGTTAAGAAGAGACAACGCCATTTAATCTAAACAGTTTTATAAAATCGGAAATTTTACTATAGCTTTTTAACTGAGCACTGTAGTGTGTAAATAGGTATGTTTATTAAACTGCGTGTACGTAACATAAGGAAAAATACACAGACTAAAAAGGAATACCAAAGAGCAATATCTGAGTACCAAAGTACAGTATCCAATGGAAAAGAAAGCTTGTACTCCACGTACTTAGAAATGAAAGGTAAAGAAACAGTTTCCTTATAACTATTTGGGAAAATTAAAACGACAAGCGCTAAACTTATTAGCTTTAAAAGTCTGTGCATATACTGTTGTAAATCACGTGTTAATGTCTTCCAACCTGTTGTATTGCCGCGTTTGTATTTTGGATTGTTCTGCAACTCAAAAGGAATATGAGAATTGCATAAAATTGCAAAAACCGCTGTGACTATTACCAAAGAAACAGATGCGAATGTCAAAATACTTTGAATAAAGTAGGGATTTTTTTTAATTCCTAAAAAACATAAAAATATAAAAGTTATAATGCCAAACAAGGCTCTTAGCTGCTTATCTGTAAACATATTTATTTCCTGCGGTTTTCGATAATTTTTTGATCTCTTTATTGATCTCATCTATAAGAGGTTCGTAATTGAGAACGCTTTTCGGAATATTCCCACCGTAAACCCATGCTTTTACTTGCGCTTTGGTACTAAAATCCGCATTTTCTGGTGTGGTATAATACTGTCCGCCATCAAACTTTTCACACTCTCTTGTGCCATCTTCATATTCGTAGAGGTTGTAAAAATACTCCTCTGCTCCGTCCCCCCAAGGAACATAACCAACAGCTGTTGCAACAAACTCTTTTTGCATGGGTTGTTTACGCTTTTTTAAGAACAGGTCTTTTAATATTCTCATGTTTTTAGTCCATAATTTTACCAATTGGTCTATTTACCTAAAATTTGACCGTACAGAGCGTTTTATATTGCGGATATGGTTTTTATCGTAAAATCTTTAAATCGCTTTGTACGGTACCTTTTTGTCGATTTAAACACATACCTAATCGTAAAATGATCAGCACTTTTCACTAGTTTGCTGTTTTAAGCCGCTTTAGAATTGCTACTGTCATGACACTCTTCACTAGGCTTGCCTATTCTCATGAATGAAATGCGCTTGCCTCCTAAGGCTAGGTTACGCGTATTTTCAACTGCTGTAAAAACTCTCTCAGCAACACCATAAAGCCTGCTTTCTAAATCACGACAATACTGCGCAAGATCAGCACAAGAGGGGACAAAGGTTGTTGACATGCCTTTAGCTTCTCCACGTATAAGATTTTTAACAGCTTGCAACAAAGACCAGAGTGAAATGCCGTTAAGAGCTGCGATATAAGCCTTTGCACGCGCTTCTACATTCAAAACTTTTTGCATTGTCAAACCGCCTTCAAGCACATCAAGCGCCTCTGCAATATCTTCAACAGACGCTTTCAAGGTAAGTAAGTTTTGAACAGTCTGATAGGCTTCTAAAGCTTGTTTCTCTAGGGTTGCTGTCAATTGAATGCCATTTCTCAAGGTCCATGGGAACTCCAGAGTTACACATTGCTCTATCTGTTGCACGGTATCTTGTAGAGGCGTCACTAAGCTGTGTTGCACCGATAAGATTACGGATTGTCTCTCCGGTACCACCACGAGTTCTTTGATCTTTTGAAAAGTTTCCATTGTTTCCACCATTGTTGTTCGTGTTTTTCGTTTTTTCTAAACCCTCGATAGCCCTGCGTACCCAGTTACGCCATGTTGCTTGCCAATCGATTTTGGTTGCATTTGCTCCGGCTTTTGAACGCCAATAATCTCGAAACTTTGCAATTTCGACTTTGACGCGCTCTGGAGGCAAGCCCTCTTCGATTGCAAAATCGTAATCGGGTTCAAAATCCGTAGGCAATCGACAACCGCGATTAGCTTGCGCTCGTTTTGCTTTTTGGGAAACGTTCTCTTGCTCGTGAAAGGGAGGTTGGTTTTCTACACCCGTTGTGATTTGCTCTGATGTGCTCTCAACAGCAGCAACCTCTGTTGGCTCGTCAACCTGTTCGTTTGTTTCTAAATCTTCAGAACCAATTTCTTTTTTTGCTAAAACGTTAGTTTTAGTTTTTTTATATATATTCTTATTCTGGTTCTTTATAGCTTGATTTTGCTTAGCGTTTGCTTCAGCAAAAAAAACGTTTTGCTTGTCATTTGCTTCAGCAAAATTATTAACATGTTGTTTTGTATTATTTTTTGCTTGTGCACCTTTTTTACCAGCCTCACTACGAACTTGCGATATGTGCTCTTTTTTATCAGCAAAATCGTTCAGCTCTTCTTCAACGCGCGTATTCCACAATCCATTATCTGTCTCAACAAGTTTATCATTCCTCATTAAGTATTCGACAATAGCTGCAAATTTTTTCTGCGAACAATTGCAAGCACGTGCAAGCGTTTCAAAATCTTCTTTAATTGGTGCTTTTTTATCGTACATGCGAACGAGAAGCGTCATATAAGCGCCCCTTTGCTCTAACGTCATTCCATCTGTACCACTTATCCAGTCATACAAATGGAATCTTATCCATGGCATACCATTAGACATGCGCATCCCCTTCTTTCATTAAATATAAATTAGTGATCATAATCCCCCCTTAAAGCTGTTGCGTATTTATGCGTGCGCATGGTGACGCGTAATCTATTTATTTGATCTCTTTATTTTTGCCTGTTTAAGAGTGTGAATGATGCTGTTGATGTTCATTCTTTTCTGTAGAAGCAGCAGTAAAAGCAGATTGTGAAGATAATTTAGAATCACATGATTGCGTCCTATAAAAAAACGAGAAAAAGTCTTCTGCCTTAATCGGTGCTCCAATTCTTTTGGCTTCATTCAAAAGAATTGGGATATGTTTTGTTGGAATTCTCCCACCAGTTCCACCTTTTGATATAGGACGGAGCCAGACATATACGCGTGTTCTATGCACCCCAAGCAACTGAGATACCCTACGAACCCCACCTAATAGATTTATTATTTCCGAAAATTGTTTCATAGCACATTATGTAGCGATTATAAAAACAATGTCAAGAAGGAAAATTAATAATGAAACCACATGTTGCTAAATTAGAAAATGACGATTGTATACAACGTACCTACAATAAAGATATGACAATAAGTATCTCACAATGGTTGCAAAATGCCTTATCTGAAGCTGGATTAAGCCAATCAGAGCTTTCAAGACAGCTAACCGCTTCTTTAGGTCGCTCGATAGATCGTGCTGCCGTCAATAAAATGCTAAAAGGAACAAGAGATATTTCTGCTCGAGAATTATTAGAAATATCAAAGCTTACAGGTGCTTCTATTCCTACTAATCACTTAGTTCCTTTGATTGGATCTGTAGGAGCCGGAGGAGAAATAATCGCAATAGATTCTGGTTGTCTAGAAGAAGTAGAAGCCCCGCCATCTGCTCCTAAAGGAACTGTTGCTGTTCGCGTGGTAGGTGATTCTATGTTTCCAGCCATTGAAGAAGGAAGCCTTCTTTTTTATTCCTATCATTTGCCACCAGAGGATCTTATTAACAACCGCGCCATCATAAAAACTAAATGTGGAAAAGTTTACATCAAAGTATTACGTCTAGGGAAAGAAAAAGGGAAATGGGTTTTATCCAGTATAAATGGAAAATATGCTGATATCGTAGATGTAGAATTAGAATGGTGTGCACCTATCGACTGGATTAAGCCAGCCAGAATATGAGTTAATATTTTTATACTTCTCTTCAAGCAAGCCTTTAGTTTATTACTTTTAAAAAATTTTTAAAATCGCTACATTTTTTTGTTGACTTTGTTTTTAAAATCGCTACATTGGTATCCATAAACCACGCACAAACAATCGCCAAGAGGCGTTAGGGAGGAAAAATTATGGATAAGCCAATTCTTATAAATTCCAATGAAATTTTATTAGTTGTCTATGATGATGATCAAAACATTGGTCGGTCTGGACCACTGGATGAAAGCCAAGTTCTAAAAATTATTGACGAGGCAGATGATGCAATCCAAATCTTTCGCATCAATCCTTCTGAAAAGAACTGTGAAGATATCTCTGAAGAGATCGCAGAGGCATATGTAAAAGAAAATATTGAACGTCTCGATGAAGATAGTGAGGTTCATTACTTTATACGTGAAAGTGATGTTTACAATAGACTTTTAGATGAGATCGCAGACGAAAAATATAATGATGAGATTTACGGTACTTACGAACAACAACACCGTTTGCGTCCTTGTGATGTGCTTTAAATTCTGAAGGGCGCATTTAAAAGCGCCCCCTTTCATTCATCAATCCCATCAACATGAGGTTCGTAATGGAAAAGCCTATTGCTATCCAGCACAATACAATCAAACACGAAACCGTTCAAACGGTCAACGCTCGTGAATTGCATGAATTTTTGGAAATTGGGAAAGATTTCTCTACTTGGATTAAGGACCGTATTCATCAATATGAATTTGAAGAGGGAAATGATTTCATAAAAACACAAGATTTGCGGTCCCCAAAATTGGGGAGCGCAAAATCTAGAGCTGTTACAGCTATAGACTATCACCTCACATTAGACATGGCAAAAGAGCTCGCCATGGTAGAGCGTAATGAAAAAGGTAAACAAGCCCGTCAATATTTTATTGAATGTGAACGGCGTGCAAAGAAACCTTTAGACCTTGCAAATGCTTTAGAAGATCCTCTCTTTGTTAAGAAACTTCTTTTAGAAAGCGTCACACAATTAGAGACCTTAAAAAGTGAAGTGAGTATCCTTAAACCAAAAGCAGCTGCTCTTGAAAGTTTGCAACGTCACAACGGACTCTTCGGTCTTACAGAAGCCGCTAAAATACTCGAGATGCAACCAAAACAATTCATTCAATTTTTACAAGAAAAAGGTTGGGTTTACAGACGTGCAGCAGGTGGAAATTTGCTTCCTTATCAAGACAAAATCCAAAAGAAACTTATGGATTGTCCAACTATCACACTTCAAACCGCAAGTGGAATAGAAAAAGTCATTCCTTGCGCAAAAATCACAGCAAAAGGAATTGGTGTGCTGTCTCAAGAGCTTAAAAGACAAAGCATGCATTAAGAGGAGGTTATTATGATAAAAAAGAAATACGAACTGACAGACGCAACAATCGAAGTTAATGGCAGAACTCTCCACCGCATTCGCGCCTTACGAGACTTTGGAAACGTCGAGAAAGGCGATTTAGGGGGGTTTATAGAGCATGAGGGCAATTTAAGTCACGAAGGGGATTGCTGGGTTGGTGATAATGCATGGGTTTATGAAGGCGCCCGTGTTTATGATGATGCACAAATTTCTGATAATGTTCAAGTTTTTGGTAATGCAGAAGTTTACGAGGGTATACATTTTTATGGATATATAGAAGTTTACGGTGATGTACGTGTTTTTGGTAACTGCGATGCTATATACATTACCAATGATGCAGGTGCTTATGGGTATGTTGATAATACTGACCTCACCTCAACTAGAGAACAAACCAGATGAAAAAATACGAACGACTAATCTTATAGTATCTCTATAAGCCGTTTCTAACCACACAAACAACTTTTAAACACAAGCGTGATTCACGCCACGGGGGAATTGCGCTCAAATAGGAGGAAATCAAGATGAGTGAACAAAACACTAACCTAACAGAAATTGAAGAAACACATCATTTAGCCGTCGAACAAACTGCTATGGAACGCATTTTAAATAGAGCCTTAGGAAATGACGTCGATATGGACCGTCTCGAGCGTCTCATTGCCTTACGAGAAAAAGAAATAGAACGACAAAACTACGAAAGATT